>NZ_JBHNYP010000009.1:0-95509 GCF_054960655.1 Micrococcus sp. PSi08
CGATGAAGCAGCCGCTCGCATCAGGACAGCCCTCGCCACGGCAGGTCTTCCTCGACCGGTCGTCGCCTTGGCAATCGCAGCGACAAAGAAGATTGCAGCGGGAGCCGTGGAGGGGATCAATCCGACTGGGCAGATTCGTTTGGCGATCTGGATGCTCATCTCTGTGCTCTGCCCGAGGCCGGAGGTGTGCCCGGCTCAGCCAAAATCAGGCGTGGAGGTTCTTAAAGAAGCTCTGGAAGATGCAGAGTCTGCTTTCTGATCATCACAGAGGCTGAGTGACCCTCAACGCACCTCGCTACCTCAGCGGCGGTGGCGGCCGACGATCGTGTGGATCAGCCGCACCGCGGCCCTCGCGGTGCGGCCCCCGCGCCCGAATGGACCCCGGCCCGCTCAGGCCAGCAGCGACGCGTCCGTCCGGTGACGGCTGACGATCGTGTGGATCAGCCGGGCCGCGGCCTTCGCCGTGCGGCCGTCCACGTCCAGGGCGGGGTTGAGCTCCACGACGTCGGCCAGGGCCAGCTTCCCGGACTGGGTGGCCTCCAGCGCGCACGCGTGGATCACCTCGTACGGCACGCCGAAGCCGGCCGGTGCGCTCACCCCTGGGGCGACGGCGGCCGGCAGCACATCCAGGTCGATCGTCAGGTAGAGCACGTCCACGGCGTTGATGAAGGAGCGCACCCAGCGGCGCACGCCGGTGACGTCGGCGGTCTGGGCCTGCTCGTCGGTCACCCACGTGACCCCGCGTTCGCGCGCGGTGTCGAACAGGGCCCGGGTGTTGTTGGCCTCGCTGATGCCCACCACCGCGTAGGAGAGCTGATGCTCCGCCCCCTCGGCGTCCCGCAGCGCCTGCAGGAACGGGGTGCCGGAGCTGGGCCGCGGCGCCTCGCGCAGGTCGAAGTGCGCGTCCAGGTTGAGGATGCCCACGCGGGTGCCAGCAGCCACGCGCGTGGAGCCGGTCAGGCCCGTGATCGAGGCGTAGGCGGTCTCGTGTCCGCCGCCGAGCACCACGGCCAGGTCGTGGGCGTTCAGCAGCCCGCTGACCACTGTGCCCAGCTCGGCCTGGCCCGCCTCGAGTTCGCCCGGGGCGTCGTCGTCGCCGCGGTCCACGGACACGTCGCCCGCGTCCACGAGCGCGCCCGTGCCCTCGAGGTACGCGAGCGAGGCGAGCGCACCGCGCAGCGCCTCCGGGCCGTCCTCGGCTCCCACGCGGCCGTGGTTCCGGCGCACGCCCTCGTCCGAGGCGAAGCCGATGAGCGCCGTGGACCGCGCGCCCGACGTCGGAGCGCCGGCGCCGGGGTCGCGCTGCGGCGTCGTGGGCTCGCCGCGGCCGTCGGCGGGGCGGACGACCTGGTGCCAGCGCAGGTGCTCGGGGGTGTCACCGTCGGTGCGGCCGGTCCAGGCGGGGGAGAGGGACGAGGAGGGGAGCTCGGAGGTCATGGGACCATCCCACGCCATCGACGGGCGGGTGCGCAACGACGGCCGGACGACGCCCGACACGGGGCGTCGCCCGCCTAGCGGTCCAGTTCCTGGCGCCGCGAGCTGATCACGCCGGTGACGAAGCCGGCGAGGTTGAGCCCGCCGTGGAAGCGGGCGTGCTCGATCTTCACGCAGCGGTCCATCACGACCTCCAGGCCCGCGGCCTCGGCCTGACGCGCGGCGTCCTCGTTCCAGATGCCCAGCTGCAGCCACACGGTCCGGGCGCCCACGCGGGCGGCGTCCGCGACCACCTCGGGGGCGTCGGAGGACTTGCGGAACACCTCCACGAGGTCCGGGATGACGGGCAGGTCGTCCAGCGAGGCGTACACGCGGTGGCCGAGGATCTCCTTGCCGGCCGCGGCGAGCACGGGATTCACGAAGTAGACGTCGTACGTGGTCGAGCTCAGCAGGTACGTGGCCACGAAGTACGACGCACGGGCCGGCTTGTCCGAGGCGCCGACGATCGCGATCGACCGGGTGCGCCGCAGGATCGCCAGGCGCTCGGGGGCGCCGGGGCCGGTCCAGGTGCGCTCGGGGTGGGTGGTGCTCATGGCTCAGGCCTCCTGCTCTGCGGGGACGACGGCGCCGTCGCGGGCGCGGCCGGTGGCCTCGGTCAGGGCCTGGTCCAGGTCCCAGAGGATGTCCTCGAGGTCCTCGATGCCCACCGAGATGCGGATGAGGTCCGCCGGGATGCCCGCGGCCACGAGCTGCTCGGCGGTGAGCTGCTGATGGGTCGTCGTGGCGGGGTGCAGCACCAGCGTCTTCGCGTCGCCGATGTTGGCCAGGTGGGAGGCCAGCTGCAGCGCGGAGATGAAGCGCGACGCCGTCGCGCGCCCGGCCTCCGGGCCGGAGGCGCCGTCGTCGGTGTCCGTGGCTGCCGGGGCCACGCCGAAGCTGAACACCGAGCCGACGCCCCGGGGCAGCAGCTGCTGCGCGCGGGCGTGGTGCGGGTGGTCGGGCAGGCCGGCGTAGCGGACCCAGGAGACGCGCGGGTCCTCGTCCAGCCACTGCGCCACGGCCTGCGCATTCGCCAGGTGGGCGTCCATGCGCGGGGCCAGCGTCTCGACGCCGAGCAGCAGCTGGAACGCCGACTGCGGGGCCAGCGACGGGCCGAAGTCGCGCAGCTGCTCCGAGCGGAGCTTGGTGAGGAAACCGTACTCGCCGAAGTTGCCCCACCAGGAGACGCCGCCGTACGAGGGCACGGGCTCGGTCATGGACGGGAACTTGCCGTTGTCCCACGGGAAGCGGCCGGACTCCACCACGACGCCGCCGAGCGTGGTGCCCTGCCCGCCGAGGAACTTCGTGGCCGAATGGATGACGATGTCCGCGCCGTGTTCGATCGGCCGGATCAGGTAGGGCGGGGTGAGGGTCGCGTCCACGACGAGCGGCACGCCGTGCCGGTGGGCGACGTCGGCCAGGCCCGGCAGGTCCACGACGTCACCGGAGGGGTTGGCGACGATCTCCGTGTAGACGGTCTTGGTGTTGGGCTGGAGGGCGGCCTCGAAGTCCGCGGCCTCGGCGGAGTCCACGAACGTGGTCTCGACGCCGAACCGGCGCAGGGAGACGTCCAGCTGGGTGATCGTGCCGCCGTACAGCTTGGAGGACGCCACGATGTGGTCGCCGGCCCCGGCGAGGGCCGCGAAGGTGACGAACTCGGCGGCCATGCCGGACGCCGTCGCGACGGCCCCGATCCCGCCCTCGAGCGTGGCGACCCGCTCCTCGAACGCGGCGACCGTGGGGTTGCCGATCCGCGAGTAGATGTTGCCGTACTTCTGCAGCGCGAAGAGGTTGGCGGCGTCTTCGGCGGACTCGAACACGAAGGAGCTGGTCTGGTGGATCGGCACCGCGCGGGAGCCGTGGACGGCGTCCGGGACGGCGCCCGCGTGCAGCGCCTGGGTGCGGAAGCCGAACTCGTGGTCAGCCACGGGGGTCCTTTCGATGGAGGCTTCGGGACAGTCCCTCCCATTGTCCCGGGCGAGGTGCGCCGGGGGCAGGGTGGGCACGTCGCAGAGCGTCACGCGGCGCCGGCCGGTGGCATGCAACGCGGGTTGAGTTATCACCGGTTACGCGGGCCTGGACCCGTGACAACTCAACCCGCGTTGGACGGGACCCATGACAACTCAACCCGCGTTGGACGGGCGGGGGCGGATCAGCGCGTGCGGGCGAGCCGACGCCGGACCAGCCCCACGATCCGCCCGAACCCAGCGCGCTGGTCCTCCCAGGTGCAGCGCAGGGTCGTCCATTCCCGTTCGAGGCAGTACGCGTCCCGACGGGCGTCCCTCGCCTGCTGCTGAGCCGTGCGGTGGCCGGCGCCGTCGTACTGGAGGGCCAGGCGCGCCCCCCGGTACCCGAGGTCCACGACGGGCGAGGCCGGGTCGGCCGGGTCGACGGCGACCTGCAGCTCCGGCTCCGGCAGCCCGGCCCGGATCAGCGCGAGCCGGAGGAAGGTCTCGGGCGGGGAGTCGGCCCCGACGCGCACCTCCGCCAGCGCGGCACGTGCGAGACGGACACCCGGCCGGCCACGGCAGCGGGCGAGCACCTCCGACAGCTCGGACACGGTGGCCACGGGGTCCGCCCGGCCCGTCGGCGTCCACGGCGGACGCACCAGGTGGTCGCCGTCCGCGATGAGCCAGTCCACCTCGTGGGGGCGGAGCATCCCGGCGAGGTCGAACCAGGTGCGCGCCGCCGTCGTGACGCGCTGGCCGTCGGGAAGCTCGAGCACGTGGTCGGAGGGCAGCCGCACCCGGTGGCTGACGACGCCGTCCAGGTCGGTCCGGTGCGTGCGCGCGGAGCGGTCGAAGGTCAGGTGCAGTCCGGCGGGCCGCGCGAGGCGGGGCGGCAGCGGCAGTCCGTGCCAGAGGGCGGCAGAGACGTGGGAGACCACCCCGCCCGTGAGGCGGACCAGCGCGGCCGCGCCGTCCGGGGCGCACGGGTCGGGGATGCCCGCGGTGTGCACGCCGCGGCAGATCCGGGCGAGGTCTGCCGCGAGGGTGCGGCGCCACGGCAGGCCGGCGGCGTGCAGCTCGGCCGTCGTGAAGGCGCCCGCGGCGAGGGTGGACGGCAGGGGCGTGCGCGCGGTCATGGGGTGAGCCTGCCGCCCCCGGGCCCTGCGACGGACCGGACCGACGCGCCCTGGGGAGGGCCGCCGTCGTCGTGGTGGCTGTGCAGGAGCAGCCGGCCCGCCGGACACGGTGGCCCCTTTGCGACGCGGGTTGAGTTATCACGGGTGCAGGCCGCCTGGACCGGTGATAACTCAACCCGCGTTGCGGGGAGCGGGCGGCCCGTCGGTCACGGCGTGCGGTCGACCGGCACCAGCTCCACGTCCTCGAGCCGCCCGTCCCGCACCGCCGCGCGCATGAGCGTGCACACCGGCTGCCGTCGCCGGTCCGTGCAGGAGCCGGGGTTCAGCAGCCGCAGGCCCGGGTTCGCGGTCTCCGGACCGGCCACGGTGTCCCACGGGATGTGGCTGTGCCCGAAGACCAGCACGTCCGCGTCCGGGAACGCCGCGGCCATGCGGCGCTCGCGGCCGGCCGCCGGGCCCGTCTCGTGGACCATCGCGATCCGCACCCCGCCGAGCTCCACGCGCGCCACCTCGGGCAGCCGCGCCCGCAGCTTCGGCCCGTCGTTGTTGCCCCACACGCCCACCAACCGGGCGGCCCGCGCGTCGAGGTCGTCGAGCACGTCCTCGGTCACCCAGTCGCCGGCGTGGAGCACGACGTCGGCCCGCGCCACCTCGGCCCACACCTGCGCGGGCAGGGCACGGGCACGCCGCGGGATGTGGGTGTCGGCGATCAGGAGCAGGCGGACGGCGACGTCGTCGGGCACGGTCCGCCTCACCGCGCCGCGAACGCGCCGAGCCAGAGCGCCAGCGGCAGGCCGACGATGACCACGACCACGAATCCGCGCACCAGCCACCGGCCCGCCGGGGTGGCGAGGTTGACCGTCACGCCCACGCCGTAGCCGGGGCGCTTGGTGGGGAAGACGGCCGGGTCGTCGGGGTCGCGCTTGAGCCCC
This sequence comes from Micrococcus sp. PSi08, assembly GCF_054960655.1. NCBI lineage: Bacteria > Bacillati > Actinomycetota > Actinomycetes > Micrococcales > Micrococcaceae > Micrococcus > Micrococcus sp. PSi08. The sequence continues at coordinate 5,491 of NZ_JBHNYP010000009.1, forward strand.
AGGGGCGTCCACACCTCGTCCTCGGCGCGTTCCGCGGCCGTGGGCCGGTACCCGAGCTCCGCCGCGACGCGGTCCGACCAACGCGTCCACCGCCGCGTGCTGGCCCGCATCGCCGGGAAGACGCCCACCATGAGCACGGTCAGCGTGAGGGGCAGGATCCACCACGGCATCGTCCACGCCCCGGCGGCGAGCACCTCGGCCGTTGTCGGGGCCAGCACCAGCACGATGAGCACGCACGACCACCCGAGGCACTCCTGGACCCCGCGGTGCACCCCCGCCTGGCGCACGCGCCGCCACGGGGACAGCCCCGGATCCGTGGGGACGAGGACGGTGACCATCGCGGAGACCAGGGCCAGGAACCCCGTCACGCCGAGGCCGATCAGCGGCCCCGTCGCCACCGTGCCGAACGAGGCGTCCTCCCACGCATCCGGCCGCCCGTCGACGCCCCAGTGCGTGGGCACCCGCTCCGGCAGGCCCGGCAGGGCGACGAGGGCCCACCCCAGCAGCGCCAGGCACAGTGCGGCCGCGAGCAGGAACGGCAGCCACGGACGCAGCCGGCCACGGCGCAGGGCGGCGCGCTCGGCGGCGGGGACGTCGTCGGGAGTGGGACGGGGCGGGTGGGGCATCGACCCAGGCTAGCCGCGGCCCCCGCCCGCCACACCCGGTGACCGGCTCGTCCAGACGGCGGCCGCGCACGCCGCGATCACCAGCAGCATCCCCGCCAGGTCCAGCGGGGTGAGCTCCTGCCCGCGCACGGCCCACGCGGTCAGCGCCGCTGCGATCGGCGAGAGGCACGTCAGCAGGGAGAACAGCGCGGTCGGCATGCGGCGCAGCACCTGCAGGTCGATCCCGTACGGCACCGCTGTGGACAGCAACGCCACGGCCAGCCCCACGCCCAGCACCACGGGGGAGAGCAGGGCCGCCCCCGCCGTCGCGACGCCGACCGGCAGCGCCACGAGGGACCCGGCCGCCGTCGCCAGGGCCAGCCCCTGCACCCCCGGCAGGTGGGTCCCCGCGCGCCGCGAGAGCAGGATGTACCCCGCCCAGCACGCCGCCGCGGCCAGCGCGAGCGCCACCCCCACCGGGTCCAGCCCCGCCCCGCCGATCCCGCCGTCCGCGCTGAACCCCTCCCGGCCGAGCACCCCGATCCCGGCGAGCGCGAGGGCCGCCCACGCCGCCGATCGCCACGACGGCCGCGCCGCCACGGACAGCGCCAGCGGCCCGAGCACCTCGAACGTCACGGCCACGCCCTGCGGGATCCGCGCGAACGCCTCGTAGATGGCCAGGTTCATGCCGGTCATGGCCGCGCCCAGCCCGACGACGGCGGCCCACCCCCGGGGGCCCAGGCCGGCGAGGGCGGCGCGGCTCGGCCGGGTGACGAGCAGCAGCACGGCCGCGGAGAACACCACGCGCAGGGCGACCATGGCGGACGCGCCGACGTCGTCGAACAGCAGGCCCGCCACGGACGCGCCGAGCTGCTGGCTCAGCAGCGAGAGCAGGACGAGCAGGACGAGACGCACGCCCACAGCCTAGGGGCGCGCCGCGCCACCCCGGCCCCGGCCGGCGCGGGAGCGCTGCTGCCCGAGGACCACCGGGGGGCCCGGTTCCGCTGACCCCGAGGCCGCGGAAAACAACACGCTGACGTGCGCTAATCCGCCTCGTCGTGGGAAAGTGGGGGACGCGCGCCCGCGCAGACCCCGCCCCGATCCCAGGAGGCCCGCATGGCCCGGCCCCAGACCGTCCTCACCGTGGTGGCCGCCCGCCGGCTCACCCCGCACCTCGTGCGCCTGACCCTCGGCGGCGAGCAGTTCGACGCCGTCCACGCCCGCTGGGCGGAGAAGGGCGCCACGGACCAGTACGTGAAGCTGCTCTTCGCCGACCCCGCGCTCGGCCTCGAGCCCCCGTACGACCTGGACGCCCTCCGCGAGCGCCTCGCCCCGGAGCAGCTGCCGGTCCGCCGCACCTACACGGTGCGCCGCATGGACGCGGCCGCCCGCACCATGGACGTCGACTTCGTGGTCCACGGCGCGTCCGACGACGGCGCCGCCCCCGGACGCGACGGCGGCCTGGCCGGGGCGTGGGCGGCGTCCGAGCCGGTGGGGCAGCAGGTCGCGTTCCTGGGCCCCGGCGGCGCCTACCGACCCGACCCCACCGCTGACTGGCACCTGCTCGCCGGCGATGAGTCCGCGCTGCCGGCGATCGCCGCCGCCCTCGAGGACCTCGCCGCCACGGACGCCGCGGCGGCCGGTCTCGCGCTGATCGAGGTGACCGACGCCCGGGACGAGGTGCCCCTGACCGCGCCGGCCGGCGTCGAGGTGCGCTGGCTGCACCGCGGCGGCCCCTTCACCCCGGAGACGACGCGGTTCGCCGCCGCCGTCGAGGACGCGGCGTGGCGGGAGGGGCGGGTGCACGCGTTCGTGCACGGCGAGCGGGAGCAGGTCAAGCGCGTCCGGGCGTACCTCACGGACGTGCGCGGCGTGGACCGGCGGCAGCTGTCGGTGAGCGCGTACTGGGCCTACGGCCGCGCCGAGGACGTGTTCCAGGCGGAGAAGCAGACCCCGGCGGGGCAGATCTTCGAGGACGGCACCACCGGCGGCTGACCCGCACAGGGTCGGCACAGTAGAAGTTCCGGCGTCCCTCAGGGCATGACGGGCCAGGGGTGACGTGAGAGGGTCGACGCGACATCGTCCGGCGGTCCCCGGCCGCCGGCACGTCCGCACCTCTGTGAAGGAGTCCCCATGAAGACGCCCGCACGCCTCGCCGTCGGCATGCTCGCCGCCTCCGGTCTGCTGCTCACCGGCTGCGCCTCCGACCCGACGCTGGAGGAGAGCTGGCCCGAGGTCCGCCAGAAGGTCGTGGATGCCGAGAGCCTGCGCCTGAAGATGGAGGGCACCGCCGCCGACAAGGAGGAGGACAAGGACGACGCGTCGGCCTCGGCGTCGCCCTCCGCCTCCCTGGGCACGGACGCCATCCAGTCCGCGAACGTGGACCTCGCCGGCGCCACCGACGACTCCCACCTCCGGGGCACCATGAACGTGGACATGGGGGCGGCCACCATGGCCATCGAGGTCCTGCGCCGGGACGCCGACGTGTTCTTCAAGCTCAAGGCCGACGGTGACGACCTGCCCCCGGAGATGGGCATGTTCTCCACCCTCGTGGGCGACCGCTGGATCAAGACGAACGCCGAGCAGGCCGCGCAGATGGACATCTCACTGGAGGAGATCATGTCCGACCTCGAAGAGGACATGCCCGCCGCGGACGCCTTCGACGGCAAGGACCTGAAGGCCGAGGAGGTGGAGCTCGAGGGCAGGAAGTACCTCAAGTACGCGCTGCCCGAGGAGCACCACGAGTTCGGCCGGACGATGCTGATCGACCCGGAGAGCACGACCCTCTACCGTCTCGAGGACGTGAACTCGGAGGACGAGGACGTGGACGCGAATGCCACCTTCACCGAGTGGAACGCGGTCGAGGCGCCCGAGGCCCCCGCCTCGGAGGACGTCTTCGACCTGGCCGAGCTGCAGGAGCTGGCCGGCTGACCCGCTGCGCGATCCGGGTGGGCCGGCGGGGCGCCACGGCATGATGTCCTCATGGACCGCACCGCCCCCACCCCGCCCGCGAACGCCCTCGCCCCGGGCCTGCCGGAGGACATCGCCCGGGAGGCGATCGCCTTCCGCCGCCTCCTCCACGGACATCCGGAGCTGGACCTGCACCTGCCCCGCACCCAGGCCGCCGTCCTCGAGCGGCTCGAGGCCCTGCGCGCCGAGGCGGGGGAGGATGCCGCCACCGGCCGCCCCGCGCTGGAGACGAGCGTGGGCCGGGCGCTGAGTTCCGTCGTCGTGGTGCTGCGCGGCGGGGCCCCGCTGCCGGAGGGGGCCCGGCGGCCGGTCGTGCTGCTGCGGGGGGACATGGACGCCCTGCCCGTCACGGAGGAGACCGGGCTGGAGTACGCCCCCTCCGTGCCGGGCACCATGCACGCCTGCGGCCACGACCTGCACACCGCCGGCCTCTACGGCGCCCTGGCTTGGCTGGTGCGCCGTCGCGGGGAGCTCACCGCCGACGTGGTGGCCATGTTCCAGCCCGGGGAGGAGACCGGCGGCGGCGCCCAGCACATGATCCAGGAGGGGCTGCTGGAGGCGGCCGGGCGACCGGTGGACGTCGCCTACGCGATCCATGTCTCCTCGGGCACCTACCTGCGCGGCGTCCTGCTCAGCCGCCCGGGGGCGATCCAGGCCGGCTGCGACGACCTGGTGGTGACGGTGCACGGTCGAGGCGGGCACGGCTCCGTGCCGCACCTGGCCCAGGATCCGGTGCCCGTGGCCGCCGAGATGGTGCTGGCGCTGCAGTCCGTGGTCACCCGGCAGTTCGACGCCTTCGACCCGGTGGTCGCGACCGTCGGGCACCTGAGCGCGGGCACGGCGGCCAACATCATCCCGGACAGCGCCACCCTCGCCCTCACCCTGCGTACCTTCTCCGCGCCCGCCCGAGCCCGGCTGCTCTCGGCCGTGGAGCGCATGGTGCACGGGATCGCCGCGGCGCACGGCATGAGCGCACAGGTCCGGACGGACTGCGCGTTCCCGGTGACGGCCAACGACCCGGACGCGGTGGCCTTCGTCCGCCGGACCGTGGAGGACCTGTACGGGGTCGAGGCGTACCGGGAGCTGTCCGAGCCCGAGCCCGGCAGCGAGGACTTCTCCGAGGTCCTCCAGCGGGTGCCCGGCGCCTACGTCCTGCTCGGGGCGGTCCCGGAGGGCGTGGACCCGGACGGGGCGCCGGTCAACCACTCCCCGCAGGCCGTGTTCGACGACGCCGTGGTGCCGCGGGCCGCTCAGGTGCTGGCCGAGCTGGCGCTGCGGACGGCGCCGGTGCCGGCGTCCTGAGCGCGGCGGCCGGCCCGGAGCACCTCGGCGATCTGCCCGACGCACGGCTCGTTCTGCAGGCTCGTGGTGTCCCCGAGCGCGGTGCCCTGGTGCAGCTGCGTCAGCAGCCGCCGCATGATCTTGCCCGAGCGGGTCTTGGGCACGTCGGGGACGAAGACCACCTCGGCGGGCTTGGCCACCGGCCCGATCACCCGCCCCACATGCCGCCGCAGCTCCTCGGCGCGGTCGGCGGCGGAGGCGCCGGGGCCGTCGTCTCCGGCCAGCCAGCCCTCGTGCGCCACGACGAAGGCGACGGCGGCGTGCCCGGTGGTCTCGTGCGGCACGGGGCACACCCCCGCCTCGATCACCTCCGGGTGCGCCACGAGGGCGGACTCGATCTCGATGGTGCTCAGCCGGTGCCCGGAGATGTTGATGACGTCGTCCACGCGCCCGAGGATCCAGACGTCGCCGTCCTCGTCCCGCTTGGCGCCGTCGCCGGCGAGGAACCAGCCCGCCTCGCCCTGGTCCGCGTAGTCCTCCCAGTACGAGTGGAAGTAGCGGGCCGGGTTCCGCCACACGGTCCGCGCCATCGACGGCGAGGTGCGGGTGACCACGATCCGGCCCTGCAGGCCCTCGGGCGTGGGGGCGCCGTCGTCGTCGACCACGGCCACGTCCACCCCCGGCAGGGGCCGGGAGCCGCAGCCCGGCTTGAAGGCCGTGTCCGTGGGGCGGGGGGAGAGCACGGTGGCGCCCGTCTCGGACTGCCACCACGTGTCCACCATCGGCAGGTCCGGGGTGTCCCGGCCGATCTGGGTCCGGGCCCACGTCCAGGCCTCCGGGTTCACGGACTCGCCCACGGTGCCGATCAGGCGGATCGAGGACAGGTCCGGGCCGCCGTCCGCGTGCGCCGGGATCCCCTCCGGATGCCAGCCCTTGAGCGAGCGGATCAGGGTGGGCGCCGTGTAGTAGCTCGTCACCCGGTAGCGCTCGATCACCTCGAAGTGCCGGCCCGGGTGCGGGGCGTTCGGCACGCCCTCGTAGATCACCTGCGTGACCCCGTTCGAGAGCGGACCGTAGATCTCGTAGGTGTGCGCGGTGACCCAGGCCAGGTCCGCGGTGCACCAGTGGACGTCGTCGTCGCGCCGTGCCGGGTCCGGGTGGGAGAACAGGAAGTCGTGCGTCCACGAGGCCGCGGCGAGGTACCCGCCGGAGGTGTGCACGAGCCCCTTGGGCTGTCCCGTGGTGCCGGAGGTGTACATGATGAACAGCGGGTGCTCCGCATCGAAGGCGCGCGGGGTGTGGGTGTCCGGCTGGCGGTCCACGACGTCGTGCCACCACAGGTCCCGGCCCTCGGTCCACGGGATGTCCCGGTGGCCCGTGCGGTCCAGGACGAGGACGTGCTCGATCACGTTGTCCCCGGACACGGCCTCGTCCGCGTTGGCCTTCACGGGGACGGCGGCGCCGCGGCGGAACTGGCCGTCGGTGGTGACGAGCAGCTTCGCGCCCGTGTCCTCGACGCGGAACCGCAGCGCCTCCGCCGAGAACCCGCCGAACACGAGCGAGTGCACGGCCCCGATCCGCGCGCACGCCAGCGTGATGACGATCGTCTCCACGAGCACGGGCAGGTACACGACGACGCGGTCGCCCGCCCCGATGCCCAGCTCCTCGAGGGCGTTCGCGGCCTGGGCGACCTCGCGCTGCAGCTGCGCGTAGGTGACGGCGCGGCGGTCGCCGGGCTCGCCCTCGAAGTACAGGGCGACCTTCTCCCCGCGCCCCGCCGCCACGTGCCGGTCCACGCAGTTCACGGCCACGTTCAGGGTGCCGTCCTCGTACCAGCGGATCTCCGGGCCGCGCTCGGCGGCCGGGTCCGGGGCGGTGAGGGAGCGCGTCCGGGTGAAGGGCCGCTCCCAGCTCAGACGTCGGCCGGCCGCCTCCCAGAACGCGAGCCGGTCCGACTCGGCCACCGGGCGGCCGTCGCCGCGCCCGCCGTGCAGCCGGTCCGCCGGGCGGCCGGGGTGGACGTCCGGGTCTGCGGCGTCGACGAGCGCCTGCGGGAGGGGGCCGGGCAGCGTCGCGAGGGCCGCGGCGGGCACGCCGTCGTTCGGGCCGCGGACAGCCCCGGAGGCGCCCTCCTCGGCCGGGTCGGGGCGGGCGGGGTCCTCGGTGGGCGTCATGGGCGGTGGTTCCTCCTGGTCGGCGGGTCCGACCAGGCTAGGGACGACGACGACGGCGCCCCGCCCGCCGTCGTCACCGGCGGTCATGCTCGGCCCGCCGGACCCCCGCGGGCGCCCGGCGCGGGCCACGGCGACGGCGGCCGGTGTGGATCCCGTCCCACGGCCGTGACGCCCCGGCCGCCTGGCTGCCCGCGCGTGTCAGAGTAGGGCCATGACCACCTACGCCACCCTCGCCGCCCGGTACGCCGACGCCTTCGACTCCGTCGCCCACGGCGAGCGGGCCCGCGAGGCGGGCCGGCACCTGCCGTTCGCCGCCCTCGGGGAGCTGCAGGCCGCCGGGTTCGGCAAGGTCGGCGTCCCTGAGGACGCGGGCGGCGAGGGCGGCGGCAGCGAGACCGTGCTGCGCCTGCTCATGGACCTGGCCGCCCGGGATGTGAACACCGCGCATGTCTGGCGCTCCCACCTCGTGTTCATCGCCACGGCCATGGACCAGGCGCCCGCCCGTCGGGAGCGGTGGCTGCGGCACATCGTCGACGGGGACTGGGCTGGCTCCGCCCTGGCCGAACGCGCCGGCGGGGCGGCGCCGGGCCGTGCCGCCACCCTGGCCAGCCGGGACGAGGGCGGCACCTGGGTCGTGCGGGGGCAGAAGTACTACGCGACCGGCTCGGCGTTCGCCACGTGGACCGCCGCGACCGTGGGCATCGAGGGGGCGGACCTCGTCTCCCGCCGGAACTCCAAGCGGGCCGGGGGCGCGGTCCGCGAGCCGGACCGGGCCGTCGCCGTCGTGCGCGTGCGTCAGCCGCGCGTGGGCATCAAGGACGACTGGGACGGGTTCGGCCAGCGCCTGACCGCCACCGGGTCCGTGGTGCTCGACGACGCCGCGGCCGAGGAGCTGCTCGAGGTGCCGCGGCAGGACGGACCGGTGCCCGTGCTCATGGAGGCGACCCTGCTGGCGCTGCAGGCCGGGATCGGCCGGGCGGCGCTCACGGAGGGCACGCAGCTGCTGCGGCAGCGGCGCCGCACCTTCAACACCGGCACGGCCGCGCTGCCCAAGGACGACCCGCAGCTCCTCGAGATCATGGGGCAGCTGGCCGGGCGGCAGGCCGCGGCCGAGCTGATGGTGCGCGAGGTCGGGCGTCTGCTCGACGAGGGGGAGGACGGCGCCGACGGGGCCGGCCCGGCGGAGGCCGACGTCGTGGCGGCGTCCGCCGAGGCGATGGCGGCCGCGTACCGGGCCCAGGCCGTGGTGCCGGAGGCCGTCCTCGAGGTGTGCACCCGCATCTTCGACACGCTCGGCGCGTCGGCGACGTCGGCCACGCTGCGGCTCGACCGGCACTGGCGCAACGCCCGCACCCTCGCCACCCACGACCCGGCGGCGTTCAAGGTGCGCATGGCCGGCGACTGGCTCGTGAACGGCACCCCGCCGACCGCCTACACGTCGGCCGGCGAGGTCCCCGAGGGGGACTGACCCGACGACCGGGCGGCCGGACGTGCCGGGCTCAGGCCCAGCGGCGCAGGGCCCGGCGCTCCAGCAGGCCGAGCAGCCAGTCGGTGAGCTTGCCGAGCACGGCGAGCAGGATGATCGCCAGGATCAGGCGGTCCGTGCGTCCGTTGTTCTGCGAGTCGGTGAGCAGGAAGCCCAGGCCCATCGAGGAGGCGATCAGCTCCGCGGCCACCAGGAACAGCCAGGCCTGGGCCAGGGCCAGCCGCAGGCCGGAGAACACGGCCGGCACCACGGCGGGCAGCTGCACCGTCCGCAGCAGGGACAGCCCGTGGTAGCCGAAGGCCCGACCGGCCTCCACCAGGTGCGGGTCCACATGGCGCAGGGCGGCGTAGACGGTGGTGAACACCGGGAAGAACGCGCCGATCGCGATGAGGGTGACCTTGGACTCCTCGCCGATCTGCATCCACAGGATCAGCAGCGGCACCCAGGCCAGCGAGGGCACCGCGCGCAGCGCCCCGATCAGCGGGGCGAACAGCGCGTCCGCCCACCGGGACAGCCCGAGCGCGGACCCCACGGCCAGCCCGAGTGCGGCGCCGAGCAGGAAGCCCAGCAGCACGCGCTGGGTGGAGATCCCCACGTGCAGCCACAGGTCGCCCCGCTCCAGCAGGTTGACGCCGGCGCTCAGCACCGCGCCGGGGGAGGGCAGCTGCACCGCGGAGAGCAGCCCGGCGGCCGTCACCGCCCACCACAGCACCAGGAGGACAGCGGGCGCGGCCAGCCCCACCACCGCCCGGGCGCCGGGCCGGTCCAGCACCCGGGGCCGCTGCCGTCGGCGCGCCCCTGTGTCGCCGTCGTCGTGACCCGACCGCTCGCGCGCCTCGGGGCCCGTCGTCGCGGCGGGGGTGGTCAGGGCGGTGCTCATCGGATGGCCTCCTCGGCGAAACGGGTGTCCAGGATGCTCGCCAGCGCGGCGTCCACCTGGTGCTGGTAGTCGACGGACCCGGTGTCGACCAGGATCCGTCCGACCCCCGTCAGGGCGTCGAGCAGCTCCTGGCCCGGCACGAGGCTGACGTCCGCATTGGTGCGTTCGAGGATCACGGTGCGGGCGACGTCGGGAGAGATCTTCGCGGCCTCGGCCAGGATCCCGATGGTCTCGTCCGGGTGCTCGAGCGCCCAGGCGCGGGCGCGTTCGTACGTGTCCAGGACGGTCTGGGCGGTCTCCGGGTCCTCCTCGAGGAAGGACTCCGTGGCGTTGAGGACGGAGAACGTGTTCAGGGCGAGATCGCGGTACAGGAAGCGGGCGCCCTCGGCCTCGGCCTTCGCCATGATGGGGTCGAGCCCGGACCACGCGGCCACCGATCCGCCGGCGAGGGCGGCGCGGCCGTCGGCGTGCTGCAGGTTCTGGATCTCGACGTCGGCCGGGTCCACCCCGGCGGCCTCGAGCGCCTGCACGGCGAAGAAGTAGGGATCCGTCCCGCGCGTGGCGGCCACCGTGCGGCCCGCGAGCTGGGTGACGTCCGTGATGTCCGAGCCGGGCGGGACCATGAGCGCGGACCACTCCGGTCGCGAGGCGATGCCCACGATGCGCGTGGGGGCCCCGTTGGCCCGGTTCAGCAGCGCGGCGGAACCGGCCGTCGAGCCGATGTCCACGGAGTTCGAGCGCAGGAGCTCGTTGGCCTTGTTGGAGCCGGCGGAGAACACCCAGTTCACCCGGACGCCGCGGGGCGCGAGCGTCTCCTCCAGCCATCCCTGGTGGCGGATCACGAGGGAGAGCGGGTTGTAGGTGGCGTAGTCGATGCTCAGCGTGTCCGGGCCGTTCACCGGCCCGGCCCCCGCCTCACCCTGCAGGACGCATCCGCTCAGGCCCAGGGGCAGGGACGCGGCCAGCAGGCTGAGCGCCGTGCGACGGGTCAGGCGGGCGGAGCCGGCGCCGCTCATCGGGCGTGGCTCTCGACGCCGAGGCCCTCGAGGAGCTCGGAGCGCAGCCGGGCCAGGCGGGTGTCCGCGCGGTCGCGGGGGCGGGCCCCCGGCACGTCCACGATCCGCCCCACGGTCGCTCCGGGGCGGGCCACGCCGTCGGGTACCGGGACGTCACGGGAGAGCAGCAGCACGCGGTCGGCGAGCTGCAGGGCCTCCTCCACGTCATGGGTGATGAGCAGGGCGGTGGTGCCGGTGGCGGCGTGCACGTCCAGCAGCAGGTCCTGCATCTTCAGACGGGTCAGGGCGTCGAGGGCGCCGAAGGGCTCATCGAGCAGCAGCACGCCGGGGCGGCGCGCCAGGGCGCGGGCGAGCGAGGCCCGCTGGGCCATGCCGCCGGAGACCTCCCGGGGGCGGTGCTCCGCGAAGGGCGCGAGGCCCACGAGCTCGAGCAGCTCCTGCACGCGGTCCCGGCCCGCGGCGCGGTCCAGCCCCCGGGGCAGGCCGAGCTCCACGTTGCGGCGCAGGGTGCGCCAGGGCAGCAGGCGCGGCTCCTGGAAGCCGACGGCGGTGCGCTCGTCGTAGGGGCGCACGGGCGAGCCGTCGATCAGCAGCTCCCCGTCGAAGTCCGGGTCCAGGCCGGCCACGGCGCGCAGCAGCGTGGACTTGCCGCAGCCGGAGGCGCCGATCACGGCGAGCACCTCACCGGGCGCCACGGTCAGGTCCACGTCGCGCAGGACGACGCGTGGTCCGTCCGCGGTGGGGAACGTGCGCCCGACGCCGCGGAAGACGACGTCGAGGCTGTGGCGGTCCTCGTCCCGGACCGGGGTGGAGGCGGTGGCACGGGAAGGCGCGTGCACGCTCATGGAGGGCTCCCATCGTCGCTGCGTCGTCGGTGTCGGCGCCGGACGGACACGGATGCCAGCAGACCACCGCGGGCCCGGTCGGCTGCGAGTCTGCCCCGCCGCCGGCGCCGGAGGGCCGCACGGGCGTCACACCGGGGGCGCCGGGGCCAGCGCCGAGCCAGACGTTTCGGTCGTCGCCGCAGGGTGGAGGCAGCAGATTTCTCTGGCTCAGCGCTGGGGTGCCGCCGGGCCGCAACGGGGCCGCCACCCGCGGACGTGTCCTCCGTCACGTCAGGGCATGTCACGAACCGGGCGCCGGACGCATGGCCGGGCCCGGCGGGGCCGTCATGAACCCCTGGGCCGGACCGGCTTCCACCGCCGGCCGCGTCGGCGTTGCATGGTGCGGAACCGTCGCCCGCCCGGCCGTGCCCCTGCGACCGGGCGGCCCTGGAAAGGAGACCCATGAGCACCGCCGAGAACGCCGGGGCCGGAGCACCCACCCGCCCGGACGAGCACCGCGAGATCCTCTTCAACGCATTCGACATGAACTGCGTCGCCCACCAGTCCCCGGGTCTCTGGCGTCACCCCGACGACCACGCCCGCGACTACAACACCCTCGGCTACTGGACGCACCTGGCGCAGACGCTGGAGAAGGGCCTGTTCGACGGCCTGTTCATCGCCGACGTCCTCGGCCCGTACTCCGTGTACGGCGGCACCTCCGAGGCCGCCATCAGGACCGGCGCGCAGACCCCCGTGAACGACCCGTTCCTGCTCGTCTCCGCGATGGCCGCGGTCACCGAGCACCTCGGCTTCGGCGTCACCGCCGGCACCGCCTACGAGCACCCCTACCCGTTCGCCCGCCGCCTCGCCACGCTCGACCACCTCACGGGCGGCCGCGTGGGCTGGAACGTGGTCACCGGCTACCTGCCCTCCGCCGCCCAGAACATGGGCCAGGACGACCAGATGGAGCACGACGAGCGCTACGAGCACGCCGACGAGTACCTCGACGTCGTCTACAAGCTCCTCGAGGGCTCGTGGGAGGACGACGCCGTCGTCTACGACAAGGAGTCCGGCGTGTTCGCGGACCCGGCCAAGGTCCACGACATCGCCCACGAGGGCACGTGGTTCAAGGTCCCCGGCCACGCCGTCACCGAGCCGTCCGTGCAGCGCACCCCCGTGATCTACCAGGCCGGCGCCTCGACGCGCGGCCGCGCCTTCGCCGGCAAGCACGCCGAGGCCGTGTTCATCAACTCCCCCACGAAGGAGCTGGCGGCCGCCACCGTGAAGAGGATCCGCCAGGCCCTGGTGGACGCCGGCCGTGACCCGTACGACGTGAAGATCTTCGCGATGCAGACGATCGTCACCGGGGCCACCGACGAGGACGCGCGGGCCAAGTACGACGACCTGGCGCAGTATGTGGACCCGCTGGGCGGCCTCGTGCTCATGTCCGGCTGGATGGGCATCGACCTGTCCCAGTACGACCTGGACGAGCCGATCGGGGACGTGAAGTCGAACGCCATCCAGTCCGCCGTGGAGACCTTCCAGAAGGCCTCCGGAACGGACGAGGAGTGGACCGTGCGCAAGCTCGCCGAGTGGGTGGGCATCGGCGGCTTCGGCCCCGTGATCGTGGGCGGCGGCGAGTCCGCGGCCCGCCAGCTCGTCGAGTGGGCCGACGAGACCGACGTGGACGGCTTCAACCTCGCCTACCACATCACCCCGGGCACCTTCGAGGACATCGTGGAGTTCGTGGTCCCGGAGCTGCAGAAGCTCGGTCGCTACAAGACCGCGTATACGGACGGCACGCTGCGCCACAAGCTCTTCGGGCGCGGCGACCACCTGCCGCAGAACCACCATGGCGCATCCTTCGCCCTGCGCCGCCGGTAGGGTGACGCCAGTGGCCGCGGCATCCCGCCCCGGTCGGCAGCCCCAGGAGGAGAACATGCAGCGCAGACATGCCGTCCGCGCGGCCGGGCTCGGCGTCGTGGGCGCCCTGGCCCTGGCCGGGTGCGCATCCGAGCCGCAGTCGGCGGGGGAGGCCTGGCATCAGGCCCGCACCCAGTTGGACGAGGCCGAGACCGTCCGACTCGAGACCGCCTACACCACCGGCCGTCAGGGCCCGCAGTCGGTCCGCTGGGACATCGCCGGCCGGCTCGACGGCGGCGACGCCGAGTCGAAGGGCGTCATGCAGGTCGGCCGGGACTCGCACATCACCATGGAGTCCCGCCAGGTCGGCGAGGACGTGTTCGTCCGGGTCGACGTGGACGGGTCCGACGTCCCGGACGACGTCCAGATGATGTACTCCGACCCGCAGTGGCGCCGTGTCCCGGCCGGCGAGGGGCAGGAGCCGCCCCTGAAGTCCCTCCTCGACCAGGTGGGCTTCCCCGCGGCGGACGCCCTCGACGGCGCCGAGGTGCGCGCCGAGGAGGTCGACTGGGACGGCGGCACGGCCTACCGCTATGCCGTGCCCGAGGAGGTCGCCGACGCGGCGATGGCCGAGGGCGACGCCACCCGGGTGCACTCCTTCACGGTGGACGACGACGGCGAGCTGGTCGCGCTCACCGTCGACGACGGCCGGGCCACCCAGCAGTACGCCCTGAGCGACTGGAACCAGATCGAGCCGGCCGAGGCGCCGGAGGAGGTGGCCGAGTGAGGCAGCGCCAGACCCAGACCCGCCGCACCCGCCGCGGCCTGTCCCTCGCCGCCGTCGGGGCGGCCGCCCTGCTGCTGACCGGCTGCGCCTCGGGCGACGACGCCCCCGGCGCCTGGGACCGCGCCCGCACCCAGCTCGAGGAGGCCGACTCCGTCCGCATGGTCACCGAGCTGCGGTCCGAGGCCCCGAGCAACGGGCGCGCGGTCCCGGACTCGGTGGACATCTCCGGCCCCGTGGACGGCTCGTCCATGCGGTACGTGTCCGTGTACAAGGACGACGGTCTGATCACCCGGGACGAGTCCCGGATCGTGGACGGCACCGCGTACTCCCGGTTCACGGTGGAGCGCGTCGGCGCGAGCGGCGAGGACCATCCCGCCTATGTGGAGCGCTGGACCGCCACCCCGTACGAGGGCGATCCCAGCGCCACCGGCATGGGCGCGATGGTGAGCTCGCTCCTGGGCTCCCTGCCGGAGTCGGGCGGCCTGGACGACGTCGAGGCGGACGCGGACGGCATCCGCCGCAGCGGTCAGGACGCGATCCGCTACGTGCTGGACAAGCCCGTCTCGGGCCCGCAGGAGGGCGTGGAGCTGACCGCGTTCACGGTGTCCAAGGAGGACGGCCGCCTGCTCACCGTGGAGACCGAGTCCGCCGGCACGAAGGCCGTGGTGACCCTCTCCGAGATGGGCGAGGTGGATCCGGTGCAGGCCCCGCCGGCCGATGAGGTCCTGACGCAGGACGGCTGACCCGGCTCACGACGACGGCGGCCCGCCTCCCCTCGGGGAGGCGGGCCGCCGTGTCTGAGCGGGTCAGCGCGTCTGCGGGCCCTCGTCACCCAGCGGGGTGGACGGGTCCGAGACGGTGTCCGGCTCGGCACCGTGGCGGACCGCCGAGGTGACGTTGTCGTTGTTGGACTCGGTCACGCGGTCGTCGCGGACGTCGTTGTTCTTGTCGTTGCCCTGCATGGCATCCTCCACCTTCGCCGTGGCCTTCTGCACCGGATCGGAGTTCTTCACCTCAGCGAACTTCTGCTGGGCGGTCTCCTGGACCTGGCCGACCTTCTCCTGGGTCTTGGGGTCGTTCCAGAGCTTCTGGGCGTTCTGGGTCATCTTCTCGAGGTTCTTGCGGCCCTCGGCGGAGCCGAGCAGGTAGCCGAGTGCGGCGCCGAGGCCCAGGGTGATGAGGCGCATGGGTGGTCTCCTTCGTGTGTCGGGACCGCGCCGACCCGCTTGGACGGGCCGGGCGGCGCGCTGGCGCGCTGTCCTGGGATCACTCTTGTCACCGGAGCCCGCCGCGTCAACGGTTGAGGCGCACGGCTGCCCGAGGGCCGGTGGCGCGCGTCCCACCGTCCCGCCCCACGACGACGACCGCCCACCCCCGGGGGGTGAGCGGCCGTCGTCGTGCCGGGGCCCGTGGGCCCACACGGGGTCAGCCGAAGTGCTTCGGCAGGGTGGCCTCCCAGGCCTCGCGCAGCTCCGCGATCGGCAGGGTGAAGGCGTCCTGGACCTCGAGGGCCGCGGAGTCGGCGTCCACCACGCCGATGCGCACGGCCGCGTAGCCGCGGGCCGTGGTCATGTCCGTGAACCGGACCTCCTCGGTGCGGGGCACGGCCACGACGGCGCGCGCCTGCGTCTCGGAGAACAGCGCGGTGAACAGGTCCACGCCGTCGCGGCGCAGCACCTCGTCCAGCACCACGCGGGCGCCCACGCCGAAGCGCAGCACCATCTCGGACAGGGTGGCCGCGAGGCCGCCGCCGGAGACGTCGTGGGCGGCGTCGATCATGCCGTCCCGGGACATGTTGACCAGCAGCTCGCCGAGCAGGCGCTCCTTCTTCAGGTCGACCTTCGGGGGCAGGCCGCCGAGGTGTCCGCGCAGGCGCGCGAACTCGGAGCCGTCCAGCTCGTCCCCGGTCTCGCCCAGCAGGTAGATCGCCTGGCCGTCCGCGTCCGGGGCGAAGCCGGAGGGGGTGCGGCGCAGGACGTCGTCCAGCTGGCCGAGCACCGCCACGGTGGGGGTGGGGTGGATCGGGGTGTTGCCCGTCTGGTTGTACAGGGACACGTTGCCGCCGGTCACCGGGATGCCGAGGGTCTGGCAGCCGTCCGCCAGGCCGCGCACGGCCTCCGCGAACTGCCACATCACGTCCGGGTCCTCGGGGGAGCCGAAGTTCAGGCAGTCGGAGACGGCCAGGGGCACGGCCCCGGCGGTGGTGACGTTGCGGTACGCCTCGGCCAGGGAGGCCTGCGCGCCCGTGTAGGGGTCCAGGTAGGTGAACCGGTCGTTGCAGTCCGTGGCCAGGGCCACGCCCATGCCGGTCTCCTCGTCCACGCGCACCACGCCCGCGTCGTCCGGGGCCGCCAGGGCGGTGTTGCCGCGGACGTAGCGGTCGTACTGGCGGGTGATCCAGGAGGTGTCCGCCAGGTTCGGCGAGCTCATCAGCTCCACGACGGCGGCGCGCAGCTCCTCACCCGTGGCGGGCAGGTGCTGACCGGCCTCGGAGGAGCGGAACGTGTCCGCCTGGAGCTCGTCCTGCCAGGCCGGACGCGCGTACGGGCGCTCGTAGACCGGGCCGTCGTGGGCCACGGTGCGCGGGTCCACGTCGACGATGACCTCGCCGCCCCAGGTGATGATCAGGCGGCCGTCGCCGGTGACCTCGCCCAGCCACGAGTACTCAACGTCCCACGTGGCCATGACGGCCTCGAACGCGGCGACGTTCTCCGGCGTCACCACGGCCATCATGCGCTCCTGCGACTCGGACATGAGGATCTCACCCGGGGTCAGCGTGGAGTCGCGCAGCAGCACGTCCGTCAGCTCCACGCGCATGCCGCCCTCGCCGTTGGAGGCGAGCTCGGAGGTGGCACAGGAGATGCCGGCGGCGCCGAGGTCCTGGATGCCCTCGACGAGGGAGTCGCGGAACAGCTCGAGGCAGCACTCGATGAGCACCTTCTCGGAGAACGGGTCGCCGACCTGCACCGAGGGGCGCTTGGCGGGCTTGCCGTCGCCGTCGAAGGACTCGGAGGCCAGCACGGACGCGCCGCCGATGCCGTCACCGCCGGTGCGGGCACCGAACAGGACCACCTTGTTGCCCACGCCGGAGGCGTTGGCCAGGCGCAGGTCCTCGTGCTTGAGCACGCCCACGGCGAGGGCGTTGACGAGCGGGTTGCCCTGGTAGATCGGGTCGAAGCGGGTCTCGCCGCCGATGTTCGGCAGGCCCAGGGAGTTGCCGTAGCCGCCGATTCCGGCCACCACGCCGTGGAACACGCGGGCGGTGTCCGGGTGGTCGATCGCGCCGAAGCGCAGCGGGTCCATCACGGCCACCGGGCGGGCGCCCATGGAGATGATGTCGCGCACGATGCCGCCGATGCCCGTGGCCGCGCCCTGATAGGGCTCCACGTAGGAGGGCGAGTTGTGGGACTCGACCTTGAACGTCACGGCCCAGCCGTCACCGAGGTCGGTCACACCGGCGTTCTCGCCGATGCCCACCATCATGTGCTGCTTCATCTCATCGGTGAGCTTCTCGCCGAACTGGCGCAGGTGCACCTTCGAGGACTTGTACGAGCAGTGCTCGGACCACATGACCGAGTACATGGCCAGCTCGGCCGCGGTGGGGCGGCGGCCGAGGATCTTCTTGATCTCGGCGTACTCGTTCTCCTTCAGGCCCAGCTCGGCCCAGGGCTGCTCGACGTCCGGCGTCGCCTGCGCGTCCGCGACCGTCTCGATGTTGAACTGCTGGCTCATGCATGGCCTCCACGGCTGGCGAGGGTGGTCAGGACGGAGGTGAAGAAGCCGAGGCCGTCCACGCCGGAGCGGAGGCCGGCGGCGGTGTCCGGGCCGAAGCCCGTCTCCACGGCGTGCTCCGGGTGCGGCATCAGGCCGACGACGTTGCCGGCCGGGTTCGCGATGCCCGCGATGTCCCGGCGCGAGCCGTTCGGGTTCCAGCCCCGATAGCGGAACACCACGCGGCCCTCGGCCTCCAGGGCGTCGAGGGTCTTCTCGTCCGCCACGTACTGGCCGTCCTGGTTCTTCAGGGGCACGGTGATGGTCTGGCCCTGCTCGAAGTCGCGGGTCCACACGGTGTCCGTGCTCTCCACGACCAGCTCCTGGTCGCGGCAGATGAAGTGCAGATGGTCGTTCTTGATCATCGCGCCCGGCAGCAGGTGCGACTCGGTGAGGATCTGGAAGCCGTTGCAGATGCCGAGCACCGGCAGGCCGTCCGCGTCGCCCTCGGGGCCGCCGGCCGCCGTCGCCACCGCGTCCATCATGGGGGCGAAGCGCGCGATCGCGCCGGCGCGCAGGTAGTCGCCGTAGGAGAAGCCGCCCGGGATCACGACGGCGTCCACGCCGGTGAGCGTCCGCTGCGGGTCCGCGTCGGCGTGCCACAGGGAGACGGGCTCGGCGCCGGCGAGGCGGACGGCGCGCAGCGCGTCCACGTCGTCCAGGGTGCCGGGGAAGGTGATGACGCCGATGCGCGCGCCGCTGAGCGGCGTCGCCGGCGTCGAGTAGTCGCCGATGAGGGGGAGCTCGGTCATCGGGCGCCCTCGGCCTCGTCCAGGACGGCCACGTTCACGACGTCCTCGATGACGGGGTTGGACAGCATCTCTTCGGCGGCCGTGCGGGCCTGGGCGAGGATCTCGTCGGTGACCTCGCCCTCCACGGTGAGCTCGAAGCGCTTGCCCTGGCGGACCTGGCTGAACTCGGTGAAGCCGAGGCGGGGCAGGGCCCCGTTGATCGCCTTGCCCTGCGGATCGAGGATCTCGGGCTTGGGCATGACGTCGACGACGATGATGGGCATGAACACGCTCCTGGGTGCGGGACGATGCCGCGGAGCAGGACGGTGTGATGCCGTCTCACGCCCGGCCCGGGGCGCTCCGCGTGCTTGCCCGCCCAGTCTACTCGGCCGCCCGGACGCGGAATCGTGGGTGTGATGGGGGCGGCACGCGGCAGCCGGCCCGGCGTAGCCTGGCGGCATGAGACCTCAGCAGACCCGTGTGTCCCCGCTCGGTCGACGTCGGCCGATCAGCCCGCTCGGCCCCGCGCTGCTCGCCGCGGCGGCCGGCGTCGTGCTGACGGGAGTGCGCCGCATCACGGCCCGCTCCGCCCGGCGTCGTACGACCGGACGCCCGCGCCGGTGACCCGTCCCGAGCCCTGCCCCTGCGGGTCCGGAGCCGGGCTCGCGGCGTGCTGCGGTCGCCTGCACGCGCGTTTCGCCCGGGACGGCGCCCTGATCGCGCCCACCGCCGAGGCGCTCATGCGCTCCCGGTACACGGCGTTCGCGCGGCTGGGCGAGGCCGGGCCGGCAGAGGCCCGGGCGATGGCCGACTACCTCGCCGCGACCTGGGCTCCCGAGCATCGGCCCACCGCGGCCGAGCTGCTGCCGGCCGCGGGGGAACAGGCGCCGCGGTTCACCCGCCTGGCGGTGCTGGAGGTGCGGGACGGCGGGCCGTTCCAGGACGCCGGGACCGTGGAGTTCGTGGCCGTCGGCGCGGGGGCCGAGGGGCGGTTCCGACTCCATGAGGTCAGCCGGTTCCGCCGTGAGGACGGGATCTGGCGCTACGTGGACGGCGACGTGCGCTGAGGCCGGGGCGGGTCGGGCGGCGGCCGGCGGTGACGCGTCAGAAGGCCGAGAAGATCCCGGCGCCCACGCTGAGGACCAGGCCCAGGATGGCGATCCACGCCACCAGGGTGACGATCGGACGGGGGCGACGCGGGGCGTCGTCGTGCCAGTCCACGCCCTCCAGCTCCGGAGGGGTGCGCAGCTCTCGATCCATGGCCCCAGCCTCTCATGCCCCGCGCCGACCCGGGCTCAACGCGGGTTGACTTGTCACGGGTGCTGGGCGCCCGGACCCGCGACAGCTCAACCCGCGTTGCCGTCTGGGGTGAACAGGTCCTCGATCCGCCGCCCGAACACGGCCGCGAGGCGGAAGGCGAGGGGGAGCGAGGGGTCGTAGCGGCCCTTCTCGAGAGAGATGACGGTCTGCCGGGAGACGCCGAGCTCGTCGGCGAGCCGCTGCTGCGACCAGCCGAGGCGGGCACGCTCGTCGGGGATGGTGTTCTCCACGGCTCAGCCCCGGCGCTTCTGGAGCGCGTAGCGGACGGCCACCGAGGCGCCCGCGAAGAGGAGCAGCCCGGCGCCCACGAGGGGGAGGCTGAGCTGCCACCCCGCCAGGGCGACGACGAACGTGCCCAGCCCCAGCACCACGAGCAGGTCGCCGAACGCGCCGGACTGCGCCCTCTCGAGCCACCGGCCCTCGATGGTCTCCTCGGTGTCCCGGACGGCGCCGCGCAGGGTGGTGCGGTCCACGAGGAACAGCCAGGCAAGGGCTGCGCCGGCCGGGAGCGCCGACGCCGCCATGACCGCGCCCATGACCGCCGGGAAGCGGGGATCGGCGTCGCCCTGGCTCGAGGCCAGACCGTAGGCCGCGGCCCCGATCAGCAGGGCGATGACGACGCCGGCCACGAGGCTGACGAGGATCAGTCGCCCGGATCCGCCGCCCAGACGGGAGGAGCGGCCCCAGCGGGGGCGGGTGTCCCGGCGCGGATCGGTGGTGGCGGTGCCGGCGTGCTCCGCCGCGGCGCCCTGCCCGTCCGCTGCGGCGGCGGTATGGCGGGAGTGGTTCGCGGTCATGGGGCCCTCCTGTGGTCGATGCCCTGGGCCGGTGGCCCGGCCCGCCTCGGAGGCCCTGGGGGGCGTCCGACCGGACGTTGTGAAGCAAGCTTGACAGTCAAGTGACCTTGTCGTCAAGGGAACTTGACGCCGGGGCCCGCACAAACTCCTCCCACGTCATGGGCGGGGTCAGCCCGAGCCAGGCAGGTTCGAGACGGAACCCGAGGGCCGTGTTCGTCCGCAGGGACGCCGCGTTGGCCTCGGCGCCGCCGGTGCCCCACTCGCGCCCACCGCGGGCATGGGTCGCCAGGACGGTCGCCGCCTTGACGGCCTTCGCCACGCCGCGGTTCTCGTGCTCGGCCGCGACCGCGGTGCGGTCGACTTCCCACCGGTCAGGGGAGCGGAACGTCAGGGTGAATCCGATGAGCACGCCTCCCTCGAAGGCCCCCACGGTGAGCCCCTCTGGGGTGGACAGTCGGGCCTCGAGGTCGTCCGGCAGCGGCTCGTGACGGGAGCCGTCGGTGTGCGGGAATCGGGGAGCCGCTTCCTCGTCGAGGGCGCGCAGGGCAGGCAGGTCGACGGCGGTCAGTCTCCGGACCTCGATTCCCCGCGCTTCGGCCGCCGCGACGTGGCCACGGTAGGGCGCCAGGTCGGCGTCGTCGTCGAGGTGGAGGCGCGCGCCCCAGGAGCGGGAGCGCACGCTCCACCCGGCGTCGAGCAGCGCAGCGGCCTCGGCCGAGTCTTCGCGGTGCACGCGGGCTTCCGCCCGTGGGTCGGTCACGGGGGCGAGCATCGACCACGGGATGTGCCCGGAGACGGCCTCGCCCGGATAGACGTGCGGGAACTCGGCCGAGTGGGGATCGGAGGGGTCTCCCGGCTCGCGCCGCACCCACAGGCCGGCCCCCGCCAGTTCGTCCTCGTCCAGGCTGCAGACGAACGCGTCCGGCCGGTCCGGGTAGATCGCCGCGCCGACCACTCCCACCTGGGCGGCGTCGTCGGAGGCGTGGAGGAAGCCGACGTCGTCGATCGAGGCGCCGCGCGTCGACGCCGTGTAGCGGCCGGTGCGACGCGCGGCGGCCCAGTCCTCCGGGAGGGTGATGTGCAGGATCATGGCGCGAGGCTATCGGCCTCGGCGTCGACGCCACCCCTCCGGATGCCCATCGCGGGTTGAGTTGTCGGGGGTGTGGGGCGGGAGCACCCGCGACAACTCAACCAGCGTTGTAGGGCCGCCCCGGGCGCGACGACGGCCCGGCGTCTCCGCGGGGGAGCCGCCGGGCCGTCGGGGGCGGACCGGGTTCCGGGTGCCCGGGCCGTCAGTCCTCCAGGAAGGCCTCGACGTCCGGGGTCACCGCGCGGGAGTCGATCAGCTGACGCTCGATCGCGTCGTGGGTGATGCGGTTGGCCTCGCGCACGGCGTCGGTGCGCATCGAGATCTTGATGTCGCCCTTGTGGGTCGGGGTCCCAGCCACCTGGACCGGCTGGGTCTCGAGCGGCAGCGGGACGGCGTCGCACAGTGACTTCTCGGCCGGCTGGGCGCCGGTCAGGAAGTAGTCACGGATGGGCGCGTCCACGCACTCGGTGCCGTACGGGAACAGGCCGTGAGTGCCCTCGTTGTCCACGGAGATGAGGGACGTGTTGCGCAGCACGCCGGCGGCGCGGTGGCCGCCTTCGTACGGGGTCGCCGCGTCCAGCTCGGACTGCACGATCACGGTGCTCGGGGCGCCCTTGCCGCCGGGCTGGGAGGGCATGGAGGTCTGGGCGGGCCAGTACATGCACTCCGACGGGCCCATCAGCACACCGATCCACGGGGCCTTGCGGCCGAGGTCGTCCACCCACGAGGTCCAGTAGCCCTGCGAGGTGTTCCACTGGCCGTCCTGGCACCGGATCGCCGAGAACGCGCCCTCGAAGGTGACGGCGTCTCCGGCCTGGGTGGCGGCGACGAGCTGCTCGCGCTCGCCCACGGTCTCCAGGCCGCGGTCGGCGAAGCGGTCGAAGGAGTCGCGCTCCTCGGTCGGCAGCGACGCACGGGCCTCGGCCAGGATGCGCTCGATCTGGGTGCGCTGCCCCGCGGGGTCCGTGGCCGCGGCCTCGGACTCCATGATGCGGATGTAGGCGGCGATGACCGCCCCGGCGCTCATGTACTGGGAGGTGTCGTACATGGCCAGCAGCAGGAACGAGCCGGCGACGATCATGCCGAGCTGCGTGCGGGTGCCGCCGCCGTCCTCCCAGCGCTCCCGGATCTGCATCGGGTCGTCGCCCAGGAAGTAGAGCTCATCGTGCCGGGCCACGTAGGGGAGCATCGCGTCCTGGAACTGGCGGTCGCGGGAGCGCGGCTGCAGGTCCCAGGTGGTCTGGAGGCCGTCGCGGGAGATGTCCACGGCGGAGTCCAGCAGGAACCGGTGCGTGTGCTGGGGGAAGACGCGCTGGTACCAGCTGCCCAGCCAGGTGCCGTACGAGTAGCCGATGTAGGAGGTCTTCTCCTCGCCCAGGACGGCGCGGATGAAGTCCATGTCGTACACGGTCTGCTCGGTGGTGATGTACGGGGTGAGCTCGTTCTCGAGGCACGCGTCGACCTGGGCCTTCGTGTCCTGCCACACGTCGTGCTCGGGGTTTGGCGTGTAGGTGCACTCCAGGGCGGTGGACTGGCCCACGCCGCGGGGGTCGAAGCCGATGAAGTCGTACTGCTCGGCGAGCTCCGGGGCGCGCTCGGCCATGGCGGGACCCCAGGGCAGGCCCGAGCCGCCCGGGCCGCCGGGGTTGACCAGCGCGATGCCCTGGCGCTCCGGGTTGCCCTTCGAGGTCTCGGTCTTGGCCGCGCGCAGGGTGATGGTGTGGCCGTCCTCGGGGTTCTTCCAGTCGCGGGGCACCGTGACGTCGGCGCACGCGGTGCCGGGGATCGCGTTGAACCGGGCGTTGAGGCTCTCGCTGCCGAAGTCGCAGGCCTCCCAGTCCAGCGTCTGGCCCACGAGGTGCGGCGCAAGCGCGGCGGCGTCGTTGACCTTGTTGCCGCGCGTGGCGGAGAGGTCGTTGGAGCGGGCCTGGCCCTGCGATACGGACCCCTTGCCGTTGCCGTTGCCGTTGCCGGGTGCGGAGAGCGCGGGGGCGGCGGCCGTGATGGCGAGTGAGACGGCCGCGACGGCGGCGGCGAGCGTGGTGCGGCGGCGAGCTGGAACGGTTCTGGTCACGTCAGGTCCTCGAGTCGTTCGGTGCGGAGAGGGCCGGGGCGGTCACCGGATGACGCGAGTGATGCGCCTCACAGCCTGTGTGGAAGCCATCGTAATCATGGACGCGCGCTGGAAGTCCACTCGGTGTCCGGCCGGGTCCCGGGGGCCGCCCCCACGGCCGCGTCCAACATTGCCAACAGCCGCGCCCGCAGCGCCTGCCCCCGCTCGGCGAACTCGCGCTGTCGCCGCGCGTACTCGGCACGCCCGGCCGGCTCCTCGATCCGCACGGCCGCGTAGCCGCCGCGCCCGTCGGAGAGGTCGTCCACCCTGGTCAGGTCGTACGGCGAGGCCTCCATGTCCAGCCGGCGGATGTCCCACGCGAGGTCGAAGCAGTCCGCGAGCAGGTCCGAGTCGACCACCGGCACCAGCTTGTACGCCCACTTGTACAGGTCCATCCCCGCGTGCAGGCAGCCGGGCTGCTCCATCTCCCGCATCCCGGCGCGCGTGGGCAGGACGCCGTCGTCGCCCTCGTTGCGGTCGCGGGCCTCGGGCGCGAAGAACCGGAACGCGTCGAAGTGCGTGCACCGGATCCGCGAGCCCTCCACCACCGCGTCCGTCCCCTCGGCCCCGAGCCGCAGCGGCAGCTGGGAGTGCCGCACCCCGTGCACGTCCGAGCGGTACGCCATCGCCCACTCGTGCAGCCCGAAGCAGCCCAGGCGCGGCGCCCGCTCCGCCGTGCGCGCGAGCAGCTCCCGCGTGAACGCCACCCCCGACGCGCGGTCGGCCAGCACCGCCGCCACGTCCACCAGCCAGCCGCCCACCGCGCGGCCGTCGACGACGGCGCCCGCCACCTCGCCGGCCTCGACGCGCCGGTAGTGCTTCCACTCGCCCCGTGGGGTCGTGCCCAGCTCGGCCGCCTCGGCGCGGGCCGCGGCACCGTCGTCGTCCGCGAGGAGGACCCCCGGCCCGGGGTGCCAGCGCTGCAGCGCGGCGGGGGAGTGCGTGTAGTAGCCGAAGAGGAAGTCCTGCACCGGGTGCTTCTCGCCGCGCATCCGCAGGGCCACCAGCGGGTCCGTGCGTCGGGCGATGCGCGCGCGGTGCGCCCGCGCGTGGGCCCGCCACGCGTCGGCGGGCAGGGCGACGACGGCGGGCGGCAGGGTCTCGGAGGGCGCGGGGGCGGTGTGTGGCTCGGGCATGACCCCACCATCCTCCCCCGTGGCGCCCCTCATGAGCGAGCGGGCCCACGTGATGCCGACGCGGGGAGCGCACTCCGGCGGCCCCAATTCGACGGTCCTGGACGTTGCCTGGCAAAGATCTGGTCAAACGCCCTACCGGACGGTAGATTGCACATGTCTCGCTGTGGTGCCCATCACATGGGCGCCGATCTCCCCGTCCCCCGGCGTCATCCCCGCCGGCGTGCCACGGGTGAGAGCTGGGCGGACCTTGATGAGAAAGGCGGAGGCAATGCCTCAGAACCCCACCCCTGCCCGGCGCCGTCGGGCCCTGGCCGCGGCCGTCGCCGGCGCGAGCCTCGTGGCCGCTCCCGCGCTCGCGGTGTCGGCCACCGCCGTCGACCTGCCCGACGGCAGCACCGTCTCCAGCCCGCAGGGCGAGGTGCAGGTGCAGCAGCAGTTCGAGGACGGCCGCTACTTCGTGGTCCTGAAGGACCAGCCGTCGGTGACCGCCCCCGAGGCCGGCGCCGTTCCGGGCGCCGCCCCGAAGGCGAAGTTCGACCCCTCGCACCCGCGCGTGAAGAACTACGAGGCCAAGCTCCAGCGCCAGCAGGCGAAGGTCGCGAAGACCCACGGCGCCAAGGCCGAGATCTCCTTCCAGCGCGCCGTGAACGCGTTCGTCGCCGAGCTGACCGCCGAGGAGGCCCAGGCGATCGCGAAGGACCCGGCCGTGCTCGGCGTCGCACCGGACGAGCAGGTGGCCCCGGACTACAGCTCCACCGAATTCCTCGGCCTGCCCGGCAAGAAGGGCACCTGGAAGTCCGTGTACGGCAAGGCCGAGAACGCGGGCAAGGGCGTGGTGGTCGGCGTCATCGACTCCGGCATCCACCCGGACAACCCGTTCATCGACGGTCAGCCCGTCCAGCCGCTCAAGGGCAAGGCCAAGGTCGGCGTGCCGTACCGCACCGCGGACGGCCAGATCGCCGTGCTCAAGGCGGACGGCACCACCGCCACGGCCGAGTGCGAGACCGGCCCGGACTTCCCGGCGTCGTCGTGCGACTCCAAGCTGATCGGCGCCTACGCCTTCTCCGACGACTTCGAGCGCTTCGTCCCGGTGGACGAGCGGGCCCCGGAGGAGCGCATCTCCCCGCTGGGCGTGTTCTCCCACGGCACCCACGTGGCCACCACCATCCTCGGCAACACCGGGGTGGAGCAGACCATCGACGACGACTCCTTCGGCGAGGGCGCGGGCGTGGCCCCGGCCGCCCACCTGATCTCCTACAAGATCTGCTGGGAGGACACCGACCCGAACACCGGCGGCTGCTACACCTCCGCCTCCGTGGCCGCCATCGAGCAGGCCATCGAGAACAACGTGGACGTGCTGAACTACTCGATCTCCGGCTCCAACACCTCGATCGTGGACCCGGTGGCCATGGCCTTCAAGTCCGCCGCCGAGGCCGGCATCTTCGTGGCCGCCTCCGGCGGCAACTCCGGCCCCGGCCCGAACACCGTGAACCACGGCTCCCCGTGGCTGACCACCGTGGCCGCGGAGACGTTCTCCAACGAGCTCACCGCCACCGTGCAGTTCTCCGACGGCACGCAGCTCCGGGGCGCCTCCTCGGCCCGCACCGGCGTGGGCCCGGCCGAGGTCATCCACGCGTCCGAGGTCGCCGCCGGCGACGCCGAGGCCGCGCGTCTCTGCCTGCCCGGCGGGCTCACCGAGGAGGCCGCCGGCAAGATCGTGCTCTGCGAGCGCGGCGGGAACGCCCGCACCGAGAAGTCGCAGGTGGTGGAGGAGGCCGGCGGCGTCGGCATGATCCTCGTGAACACCCCGTCCGGCTCGCTGGACGCGGACATCCACGCGGTGCCGACCGTGCACATGAACGACAACGGCGTGATCGAGAAGGTGAAGTCCTCCGACCTCACCGCCACGATCGTCCCGGGCGACACCACCGGCCTGCCGGAGGACCCGCTGCCCCAGATCGCCGGCTTCTCCTCCCGCGGCCCGGCCAACGCCGTGAACCAGGAGCTCCTGAAGCCCGACCTCGCCGCCCCCGGTGTGAACGTGATCGCCGGCGTCTCCCCGCTGGACCCCGACTACCACGGCAACACGTTCGGCCTGATGTCCGGCACGTCCATGGCCTCGCCGAACCTGGCCGGCATGGCCACGCTGCTGATCGGCAAGTACCCGGGCTGGTCCCCGATGGCCGTGAAGTCCGCCCTCATGACCACCGCCGGCGACGTGTACAACGCCGACGGCACCGTGAACACGGACAACTTCGCCACGGGCGCCGGCTCCGCCGATCCGGCCGCCGCCGCCCGCCCGGGCCTGGTCTACGAGTCCGGCAAGGAGCAGTGGGACGCGCTGCTGCGCGGCGACATCGCCGGCCGTGACGTGAACGTCCCGTCCCTGGCGATCCCCGACGTCGTCGGCTCGGCCACCGTGACCCGCACCGTGACCGCCCTGGAGAACGGCCGCTGGCGGTTCTCTGCGAACGTGCCCGGCTTCGAGGTGACCGCCTCCCCGGCCGTGCTGGACCTGAAGGCCGGCCAGTCCGCCGACGTCGAGCTGACCGTCACCCGCACCGACGCCGCCGTGAACACCTGGACCCACGGCTCCATGTCCTGGACCACCGCCAAGGGCAAGGCCGTCCCGGAGGTGACCTCCCCGGTCACCGTGAAGGCGAAGTCCGCGACCGTCACCTCCGCCGTCGAGGGCTCCGGCGCCACCGGCTCCGCCGACGTGGAGATCACCCCCGGCGTGACCGGTGAGCTGACCCCGCAGGTCCTGGGCCTGGGCAAGGTGGACTCCACCGTGGCCGCCGCCACCGCGAGCAACTCGCTCGTGTCCAGCGCACTGGCCGTGTCCACGGTGACCGTGGAGGAGGGCACCAAGTCCCTGGTGGCCTCGATCAACGCGGGGGCTGCCGGCGCCGACTGGGACCTGTACGTGATCACCCCCGAGGGCAAGCAGCTCTCCCGGGCGACTGCGGACGAGTCCGAGACGCTGACGATCGCGAACCCCACCCCGGGCGCCTACACCGTGGTCGGCCACCTGTACGCGGCCAACGGCGGCAAGGACACCGGCACCCTCGAGACGCTCAAGCTGCGCGAGGACGCGGGCAACCTGACCGTCTCCCCGAACCCGGTCCCCGTGACCTCGGGCAAGGCCACCGAGGCGACCCTCTCCTGGTCCGGCCTGACCTCGGGCACCTGGAAGGGCCTCGTCACCTGGGACGCGGGCATCACGACCGACGTGACCGTCCAGGTCCCGTGACCGCCGACCCCCTCCGTCCTCGCTGACGGAACGGGAGGGACCCCGCACGACGCCGGCCCCGCACCTTCACGCTGAAGGTGCGGGGCCGGCGTCGTGGTGGGTGGGGGAGGGTGGAAGCACCCCGGCCCCCTCGCTTTCGAACGTGGGATAGGCCCTACCTCACGTTCGACAGCGCCCATTCGCCCCATTTCACGTTCGAAAGTCGCCCGGGCGGTGGGTGGGGGAGGGTGCGGCGTCAGCGGCCGGTGCCGCCGTAGACCGTGGCCTCCTCCTCGGCGTCGAGGCCGAAGGCGGCGTGCACGGCGCGGACGGCGTCGTCGAGCTTGCTCTCGGCGGTGACCACGGAGATGCGGATCTCCGAGGTGGAGATGAGGTCCACGTTCACGCCGGCGTCGGCGAGGGCCTTGAAGAAGGTGGCGGAGACGCCCGGGTTGGAGCGCATGCCCGCGCCGATCAGCGAGAGCTTGCCGATCTCCGGGTCCGAGACGATGTCCTGGAAGCCGATCCGGTCCTGGGCGGCGCGCAGGGCGGCCATGGCGTCCTTGCCCTCCACGATCGGCAGGGTGAAGGAGATGTCCGTGCGTCCCGAGCCCTCGCGGGAGATGTTCTGCACGATCATGTCGATGTTCACGTTGGACACGGCGATCACGCGGAAGATCTCGGCGGCCTTGCCGGGCACGTCGGGGACGCCGACGATCGTGACCTTGCCCTCGGAGCGGTCGTGGGCGACGCCGGAGACGATGGGCTGTTCCATGGGAGCGCCTTCCTGAAGGGTGATGGTGTCGTTCGGGTCGGGCATGATCCAGGTGCCCTCGTGGTCGGAGAAGGAGGAGCGCACGTGCAGCGGCACGCCGAAGCGGCGCGCGTACTCCACGGAGCGCAGGTGCAGCACCTTGGATCCGGAGGCCGCCATCTCGAGGGTCTCCTCGGAGGAGAGCTCGGTGAGCTTGCGGGCGGTCGGCACGACGCGCGGGTCGGCCGAGTAGACGCCGTCCACGTCCGTGTAGATCTCGCACACGTCCGCGCCGAGCGCGGCGGCGAGGGCGACGGCGGTGGTGTCCGAGCCGCCGCGGCCCATGGTGGTGATGTCCTTGGACTCGGGGCTCACGCCCTGGAACCCGGCCACGATGGCCACGCGGCCGGCGTCGAGGGCCTCCTGCACGCGGTGGGGGTTGACCTTGACGATCCGGGCCCGGCCGTACGAGGTGTCCGTCAGCATGCCGGCCTGGGAGCCGGTGTAGGAGCGGGCCTCGAAGCCCTCGGCATGGATCGCCATCGCGAGCAGGGACATGGAGATGCGCTCGCCCGCCGAGAGCAGGATGTCCATCTCGCGTGCGGGCGCGTCCTGCGTGAGTTCGGCGGCGAGGTCGAGCAGCTCGTCCGTGGTGTCGCCCATGGCCGAGACCACGACGCACACGCGGTTCCCGGCCCGTACCGTGTCCGCGACGCGGCGGGCCACACGCTGGATGCCGGCGGCGTCGGCCACGGAGGAGCCGCCGAACTTCTGGACGATGAGACTCATGGGTCGCTCCGGACAGGGTCGAGGGTCGGTTCGGGCCAAGTCTAGGGGCGCGCACCCGCGCAGGTCCGCCAGGTGAACCCCTGTTCCGGATGCTGGACCCGGCGCCCGCGGCAGGCCAGGACGACGGCGCCCGCGGCCCCGCCTGCGACCCCGGTCGGGCTGGGATCGGCGCCGGGATCATCCCCCGGGTGGATCCGCGTCCGTGCTCGGCGCGGCAAGGATGGGGCCATGACCGCTCCAGCACCCCCGCCCGCCTCACCCGTCCTGGGGGTGGCCGCCCACGACGGGATCGTGGCCCACGGCCTCGCCCGCTCGTTCGGCGCCGTCCATGCGGTGCGGGACGTCTCCCTCACCGTGCCCGCCGGCTCCGTGACGGCCCTCGTCGGCCCGAACGGCTCGGGCAAGACCACGCTCCTGCTGATCCTGGCCACCCTGCTGCGCCCGGACGCCGGCGCCGTGTCCGTGGCCGGGGTGGACGCGGTGCGCGAGCCCGTCGAGGCCCGGCGGCGGCTCGGCTGGATGCCCGACACCCTGGGCGTGTGGGAGGAGCTGACCTGCCACGACATCCTCGCCAGCCTGGGCCGTCTCTACGGCATGGGGAAGGCGGAGGCGTCGGCGCGCGCGGACGAGCAGCTCGCGTGGGTCGAGCTCACGGAGTTCGCCCACCGGCCCGCCCGCGTGCTCTCCCGCGGCCAGCAGCAGCGCCTGTCCCTGGCTCGGGCCACCGTGCACCGGCCCTCCGTCCTGCTCCTGGACGAACCCGCCAACGGCCTCGACCCGGCCGCCCGCATCCGGCTGCGGGACGACTTGCGCGCCATGGCCGCAGCCGGCACCGCCGTGCTCGTCTCCTCCCACGTGCTCGCCGAGCTCGAGGAGATGTCCGACCGCGCCGTGTTCCTCCGTGAGGGCGCCACGGTGGCCACCCAGGAGTTCCGCGCCGCCGACGACCTCGCCCGCCCCTACCGGATCGCCGGACCCGACCCGACGGCCCGGGACACCCTCGTCCGCGCCCTCGAGGCCCGCGGCCTCGCCGTCACCGCGGCCACCGGCGCCGGCGCGGGCCAGCGCCGGGACGGCGTCGTGGTGCAGCTGCGGGGTGAGGCCGCCGCGGCCGCGCTGCTCGCGGACCTCGTGCGCGAGGGTGTGCTCGTGAGCCACTTCGCCCCGGAGGGCTCCCGCCTCGAGAACGCCTACCTGGGCCTCCATCTGGAGGACCCCCGCACCGAAGGAGACCGGCCGTGAGCACCGCCGTCGCGACCTCGATCCATGACCGCCGCCCG
Source organism: Micrococcus sp. PSi08 (assembly GCF_054960655.1). Classification (NCBI taxonomy): domain Bacteria; kingdom Bacillati; phylum Actinomycetota; class Actinomycetes; order Micrococcales; family Micrococcaceae; genus Micrococcus; species Micrococcus sp. PSi08. The sequence continues at coordinate 36,390 of NZ_JBHNYP010000009.1, forward strand.
CCGCAGCCGCAGCCGGGGGGACGCCTCGGCGCGGCCCAGGCCGTGGCCACCGTGGTGGGGATGGAACTGCGTCAGCGGCTGCGCTCGCGCGGCTGGTACGTGCTGTTGGGCGTCTTCTTCGCGGTGGTGGGGGCGGTGACCCTCGGCGCCCTCGGACTGCGAAGCCTGGGCGTGGCGGAGATGGAGGCGTCCGGCCTGGAGCCGGAGCTGGCGGAGCAGCAGATGCGCGCCCTGGGGCGGACGCTCTTCGACGGCGTCCTGCTCTTCGTCCTCACCCTCTCGCTGCTGGTCTCGCCCGCCCTGGCGGCCAACGCGATCTCGGGCGACCGTGCCGGCGGCACCCTGGCCATCACCCAGGTCACCCTGCTGCGGACCGGGCACCTGATGGCGGGCAAGTGGCTGGCCGCGTGGATCGCCTCCGCCGCGTTCCTCGCGGCCGCGCTGCCGTGGCTCGCGGTCGCGGCCGTGGTGGGGCGCGTGTCCCCGTGGGCCGTGCTGGTGGGGCTCGTGATGATCCTCGTGGAGTTCGGCATGATCGCGGGGATCGGCGTGGCCGTCTCGGCCATCGCCGGGCGCACGCTGTTCGCCGTCGTGGTGACGTACCTGATCGTGGCGGCGCTGACGATCGGCACCCTGGTGGCCTTCGGGCTGTCCCTGCAGTTCCTGCAGACCGAGGTGCGGGCCAACGACGCCGAGTTCGGCCCCATGACGGCGGAGCCGTTCACCGAGGCGGAGCTCGAGAAGATGACCCCGGAGGAGGCGGAGCAGGCCTGGGCCGAGTGGGAGGCGGCGCACCCGGAGCTGTACGACGGGATCGCCGACCGGTGCGTCGGCCCGGTGACCACCCGGACGATCCCCGACCCGCGGCGCAGCGGATGGCTGCTCGCGGCGAACCCCTACGCCGTCCTCGCGGATGCTTCCCCCTGGGAGGCAGGGCTCCTCGCGGACGGTACCCGGGTGGATCCCGGGCCGCTCAACCTGCTGTCCGTGGGGCTGCGCTGGACCCAGCGTGACCCCGTCCGGGACGTCGAGTGCCTCGATGGCGAGCTGCGCGGTCTCGACCAGAGCGGTGTGCCGGACCGGCAGGGCACCTGGCCGGTGTGGCCGCTCGGCCTGGCGATGCAGGGTGTGCTGGTGGCCGGGCTGGTCTGGTGGGGCCACCGTCGCCTGGACACCCCGGCCGGGCGGCTGCCCGCCGGCACGCGCGTGGCCTGAGCCGGGCCGGCGTCGGGCAGGACCCGCTCGACGCCGGCCCGTGTCAGCCGCTGATCAGGCGGCGGCCCTCGAAGGCGCGGCCGAGGGTGACCTCGTCCGCGTACTCGAGATCCCCGCCGACGGGCAGACCGGAGGCCAGACGCGTGACGCGGATGCCCGTGGCGCCGAGGAGCCGGCCGAGGTAGGTGGCCGTGGCCTCGCCCTCGAGGTTGGGATCCGTGGCGAGGATGACCTCCTGCACGGCCTCGTCCTGCAGCCGGGTGAGCAGCTCGCGGACGTGCAGCTGCTCGGGGCCGATGCCGGCGATCGGGTTGATGGCCCCGCCGAGCACGTGGTAGCGGCCCTGGAAGGCGCGGGTGCGCTCCATGGCCATGACGTCCTGCGACTCCTCGACGACGCAGATCTGGGAGCGGTCCCGGCGTTCATCCCGGCAGAGCGAGCACACCTCGTCCTCGGAGACGTTGAAGCAGACCGAGCACAGCCGCACCCTGTCCTTGACCGTGCGGATGGCGTCCGCGAGCCGCAGCATGTCCTCCCGGTCCGCCTCCAGCATGTGGAAGGCGATGCGCTGGGCGGACTTCGGCCCGATGCCCGGCAGGCGGCCGAGCTCGTCGATCAGGTCCTGCACCGCGCCCTGGTACATCCGTCCCCCTCGTCCGATGGTGCGTCTCGTGGGGCGTGCGCCCCGACGCGGCGCCGTGGTCCGGCGCCGCGTCCATCATGCCCGCGGCCCCGGACGGCGTACGGGCGCGTTCGCCTCAGGCGTCGTTGGGGCGTTCCTCGAGCAGACGGCCGCCGAGCACCCGTTCGACGACGGCCCGGCCCACGAGGCCCGAGTCCTCGAGCGGGACGTCGTCGTCGCTGGCGACCTCGTCCTCCCACCCCACACCGGACGTCGCCGGGGCGGCGGGGCCGGTGTCGGCGGGCCGGGTCGGGCCGCGGCCCTGGGCGGCCTCGCGGGCGGCGCGGATGGCCGCGGCCCGCGCGTCCAACGACGGCAGCGCCGAGGCTCCCCCGGCGGGCTCGACGTCGGCGGGGCGCGCCCCGAGCGAGGCCGCGCTCGGCCGGCCCCCGGCGGGGGAGCCCGGCGTGGCGTCCGGGTCGGGGCCACCGGGAGCGCCGGGGCCGCCGCCCGTCCCGCCGCCGCCGCTCGAGCCCGCGTTCACCGGAGGCTCGAGGGGCCCACCGGCCCGCAGCCGCTCCATGAGCCGCGGGTACATGCTCGCCGGATGGCCCGAACCCGGGAAGTCCGAACCGGTCGGGCCGGCAGCCGCGCGCGGCGCGGCGTCCGCGTCGTCGGCGGGCACGCCCGGGTCAGGGGTCGCGTCGGCCGTGGGCGAGCCCGTGGGGCGCCGCTCCTCGTCCGAGGACGGGCCGGCGCCCGAGGCGGCCGGGTGGAGATCGCGTCGCTCCGTGGCCGCTGCGTCGTCGTCCGGGGCGGGCGACGGCGTGGCAGGCCGGGCGGAGTCACCGTCCGCGGCCGCGCCCGCGCCGTCGTCGAAGCCGGCGGGACGGGTCGCGCCGAAGCGCTTCGCGAACTCGGCGCGCAGCTCCGCCTCCGGACGGGCGAACACGGGGATCGAGTGCTCCTCCTCGCGGACCAGCGGCCCCGGGTCGTAGGCCCGACGGACCTCCTCGGCGCTCGGCTCGCTCTCGCCGGGGGTCGGGGCGTCGGGCTGGACCGGGGAGTCCTGGCCGGCGTCCGGCGCGGCGCCGCCGGGGGCCGGTGCGGCCTGCGGCGGCGCGCCCCAGTCCTCGACCGACGGCACGGGGCCGTCCCAGCCGGCGGCGCCGACGGGCCGCTCCTCGGCGTCCCGGGCCGGCGGGGTCCAGCCCTCGGGGCCGTCCGAGTCGTCCTGCTCCGCGTCCGGGTCGAACGCGGGCAGCGAGTCCCACGGGTCCTCCTCGAACGGGGGAGCGTCGTCCCAGGCGGGCGGCTCCTCATCCGGGCCGCCCCAGCCGTCCGCCGGCGGGGCGGGGGCGGGCGTCGTCGACGACGTCGGCGTCGGCCCCCAGGAGGTGGCGGGAGCCGCGGGCGTCCAGGCGGGGGACGGCTCCGGCGTCTGACGCTGCTGTGTGGCCCGGGGCGGAGCCGCCGGCGGCGCCGGGTCGTCCTCCGCGGTGGAGGGTGCGGCGGAGCGCGGCGGGGCGGGGCGGGAGGACTCCGGCTCGCGCGGGGCCTGCCCCGGTGCCGGAGCGGGTCGGTTCGGCTGCGCCGCCGCCGGTCGGTCGGGCCGGCTCTGCTGCGGGGCCGGACGTTCAGGCCGGTCCGTCCGCGCCGGGCCGGCCGGGCGGGCGCCGGACTGTGCGCGGGCCTCCCCGGTCGGCGCGTCCCCACCGAGGATCAGGTCGAGCCGCGGGCGGATGCCGAGCACCTGGTGGACGGCCTCGCCGAGCACGCGGTCGCCGCCCCGGCCGAGCAGCGACTGGCGGGGTCCGTCCTGCTGGAAGCCGATCGTCAGCAACGAGCCGTCGTAGCCCGCGACGCTCGCGTTGTCCTTCACCAGCATCCACACCAGGCGTGAGGCGTCCTCGAGGGCCGCGAGGATGTCCGGCCAGGCCCGGCGGATCATCTCCACCTGGCTCGCTGCCGGGGCGGGCGTGGGGCTCGACGGCGCGGCACCGGTGCGGTCCTGAGCCTGGGGCCGGCCCTCGGGGCGGCCCTCAGGCTCGGCGCGGCTCCCGGCCTCCGGGCGGCGCGTGTCCCCGGAACGGGCCCCGACCTCAGCCGGTTCAGGCCGCTTGGGCTGCGGCGGCTGCTGCGGACGTTCGGACCCCGTTGCCCCGGCGGCCGCGTCCCCCTCCGGCGCCTCTGCCACGGACTGCGGGGCAGGCGGCGTCCAGCGCTCCGGCGGGGCGGTGGGCGCCGTCGGCGCGGGCTCCTCCGGCCGCCGCATGGCGGCCCGGGCGAGCGCGGCACCGGTCAGAGGGCCGGAGCCGTCCGCGTCCCCGGCCGATCCGCCGCCGTCCTTGGCGGGCGTGCCGGACCGGGCCGGCGTCGTCGTGCCCTCCGGGGCGCCGTCCTCGACGGGCGCGGCGCCACCGAGCTCCAGGCGCCGTTCGAGGGCCTCGAGGCGGGCGGCCAGGCCGCGGTGCGTCTCGTCCGAGGCGGGCAGCAGCAGGCGCGCCATGAGCAGCTCGAGGTGCAGGCGGGGACTGGTGGCCCCCACCATGTCCGTCAGCGCGAGGTTGGTGATGTCCGCGAGGCGGGAGAGCTCCGCGCGGGAGAGCTGCGCGGCCTGCGCCGACAGACGCCGCACCTGGTCCTCCGGCATGCCGTGCAGGATCGCCCCGGCCTCCTCCGGCAGGGCACGGGCGATCACGAGGTCGCGGAAGCGGTCCAGCAGGTCCTCGACGAAGCGGCGCGGGTCCTGGCCGGACTGCACCACGCGGTCCACCACGCGGAACACGGTGGGGGTGTCGTCCGCGGCGACGGCGTCGATCACGTCGTCCAGCAGGGCTTCCGGGGTGAAGCCGAGCAGGCTCACCGCGAGCTCGTAGGAGACCTGGCCCTCCTGGGCACCCGCGATCAGCTGGTCCAGCACGGAGAGCGTGTCACGCACCGAGCCCGTGCCGGCGCGCACCACGAGCGGCAGCACGCCCTTCTCCACGGACACGCCCTCCTCCGCGCACAGCTGCTCGAGGTAGACGATGAGCGGCTCCGGCGGCACGAGCCGGAACGGGTAGTGGTGGGTGCGGGAGCGGATGGTCCCGATGACCTTCTCCGGCTCCGTGGTGGCGAAGATGAACTTCAGGTGCTCCGGCGGCTCCTCCACGATCTTGAGCAGCGCGTTGAAGCCCGCCGCGGTGACCATGTGCGCCTCGTCGATGATGAGGATCTTGTAGCGGTCCCGGACCGGGGCGAACGTGGCCCGCTCGCGCAGGCCGCGGGCGTCCTCCACACCGCCGTGCGAGGCCGCGTCGATCTCCAGCACGTCCAGCGAGCCCGGCCCGCCGGTGGCCAGGTCCCGGCACGAGTCGCACTCGCCGCACGGCGTGGGCGTGGGGCCTTGGGCGCAGTTCAGGCAGCGCGCGAGGATGCGGGCGGACGTGGTCTTGCCGCAGCCGCGCGGGCCGGAGAAGAGGTAGGCGTGGTTCACGCGGTCCTTCGCCAGTGCGGTGCGCAGCGGGACCGTGACATGGTCCTGCCCGATCACGTCCTCGAAACGGTCCGGGCGGTAGCGGCGGTACAGGGCGGTGCTCACCCTCGAAAGCCTATCCGGCGGGCGGACGGGCTAAGGGAGCCGGGGAATGCGCCCACCCACCGGCCCGTTCCCTGGCCCATGACCACCACGCACATGCACACCGACGCCGAGGACACGATCCACCCCACGCAGCCGGCCCCGGACGCGGGACCGCTGAGTCAGGCCGAGATCGACCGCCTCTTCGCGGACCGCCACACGACGCAGCTCTTCTCGGACGAGCCCGTCGACCTCGCGCTGATCGAGCGGGCCTACGCGGACCTCCGCTGGGCGCCGACCGCCATGAACAACCAGCCGCTGCGGCTCGACGTCGTGGACAGTCCCGAGGCCCGCGCCCGCCTGGCTCCGCTGATGATCGAGTTCAACCGGGAGAAGACGGAGCGCGCCCCGCTCACGCTGATCGCCTCCTACGACCTCGACTGGCACCGCCACATGGGCCACCTCGCCCCGTTCCGGGAGGGCTTCGAGGAGGATGCCGAGGGCAAGCCGGGCATGCGCGAGGGGATGGGCCGCACGAACGCGCTCATCCAGGTGGGCTACCTGCTCGTGGCCCTGCGCGCCCACGGGCTCGAGGTCGGCCCCATGGCCGGGTTCGACGCCGCCGCCGTGGACGCCGAGTTCCATGCGGACCGTGCCTGGAAGTCCCTCCTGGTGATCAACGTGGGCCACGCCGCCGCGGACGACGAGAAGGCGCAGCAGCCCCGCCAGGGCCGCCTCGACTTCGACCAGGCCGCCCAGGTCCTCTGACCGGGGCCGGGCCTGCGGCGGGCCAGGGCGCCGGCCCGTTCAGAGCCCGGTGAACACCCACGGATCGCGCGGCAGGGCGGCCGGGTCGAACGCGGGCACGGCGGCCGCCAGCGGTCCCGCGGGCAGGCCGAGGGACTCCAGCAGCCGGTCCCGCACCCGCTCGGGGGTCCACGCCGGGTCCTGCGCGGAGAGGTCCTCGAGGGTCACGGCGCCGTCCCGCTTGGCCAGCCGCCGCCCCTCCGTGTTCAGCACGAGCGGCACGTGCAGGTACTCCACCGCGGGCGTCGGCTCCCCGCGTGCGGCGCACAGCGCCTCGGCCAGCCAGCGCTGGCGCGGGGCCGAGTCGAGCAGGTCGTCGCCGCGGACCACCTGGTCCACGTCCTGCGCCAGGTCGTCCACGACGACGGCCAGGTTGTACGCGTACGCCCCGTCGTTCCGGCGCAGCACCAGGTCGTCGACCAGGCCCGTGACGTCGCCGTGCAGCACGTCCACGGCGGTCGCGCGCGGGATCTCACCGTCCGGCAGGCCCGCGACCTTCGCCGCGTCGATCCGCAGGGCGGCGGGACGCACCCGCCGTCGCTCGGCCCGCTCGGCCTCGGTCAGGCCGCGGCAGGTGCCCGGATAGAAGCCGGGCGGACGCAGCGGCACGGCGCCGCCGGAGGCGGGGGCGCCGTCGTCGGGCCTCGGGTGCGGGGCCGACGTCGCCTCGGCGATGTCCTTGCGCGAGCAGAAGCACTCGTAGACCGCGTCCGCGCCGTGCACGGCGCGCAGGGCGGCCACGGCGGCGTCGTACAGGGCGGTGCGCTCGGACTGGCGCACCGGCTCGGCGTCCCAGTCCAACCCGACGGCGGCCAGGTCCGCCCGCTGGCCGGCCTCGGCCCCGGAGCGGACGCGGTCCAGGTCCTCGATCCGCAGCAGGAAGGCGCGGTCCGTGGCGCGCGCGGCGAGCCACGCGACGAGCGCGGTGCGCAGGTTGCCCAGGTGCAGGCTTCCCGTGGGGGAGGGGGCGTAGCGTCCGGCGGGCATGGGATCTCCTGGGGAAAGTGAAGACCCCTCACGCACCTGCCAGAGCCCACCTACCCTTGCTACCTTCCGGTCCTGGGGGAGTTCAGCGAGATGACACCACGTGAGGGGCCGCCGACGACTCTACCAGGGTGGCGGCGGGCGCGGCGATTCGGGCCGCGGCGAGCCCCGGGCCGGGCCCGCGCCTCCCGCGGGGGATTGGCGCGGCCCAGGACGATCTGGTTATTATGGAGCCTGCCCTCGCGCGGTCCGCCGCATGAGGGCGCACCAAGGAGGATTCGCCTAGCGGCCTATGGCGCACGCCTGGAACGCGTGTTGGGTTAACAGCCCTCGGGGGTTCAAATCCCCCATCCTCCGCAGATAAGCCCCGGGACCCCAGTGGTTCCGGGGCTTTTCGCATGTCCGGGGCCGCTGTCGTCGCGGGACGCGCGCCCGACGTCAGCGGCCCGCCCCGCTGGATGCGAGACGCGGGTCACATTTGCGCGTATCCTTCTCCCCAGTCGCCCGGGACCGCCGGCGGCCGCCGCTCGGAACTCGCACCGCACCGGCCATCCCCACCCCGATCTGGAGACCCCATGTCCTTCGCAGATCTCATCACCACCGTGAACGACGTCATCTGGTCCCCGGCCCTGATCTGGCTCTGCCTGATCGTCGGCCTCTACTTCACCATCCGGACCATGTTCCTGCAGTTCGTGAACATCCCGGACATGGTGAAGCAGCTCCGCGAGGGCCAGGACTCCGCGGACGGCACCTCGTCCCTCCAGTCCCTCATGATGTCGCTCGCCGGCCGCGTCGGCATGGGCAACATCGGCGGCGTCGCCACAGCCATCGCGTTCGGCGGCCCCGGTGCCGTGTTCTGGATGTGGGTCATGGCCCTGCTCGGCGCCGCCACGTCCTTCATCGAGTCCACGCTCGGCCAGATCTACAAGGAGCGCGACCCGGACACCGGCGAGTACCGCGGCGGCCCGGCGTACTACTTCGAGAAGGCCTACAAGCACACGGCCGCCGCCCCCGCGTTCAAGGTGTACGCCATCCTGTTCGCCGTCGTCACCGTCTTCGCCACCAGCTACTTCCTGCCGGGCGTGCAGGCCAACGGCGTGGCCGCGGCCGTGGGCGAGGCGTGGGCCGTGCCCGCCTGGGTCGTGGCCCTGGCCATGGTCATCCTGCTGGCCTTCATCGTCCTGGGCGGCGTGAAGCGCATCGCGACGTTCGCCGTCTACGTGGTGCCCGTGATGGCCGTGCTGTACATCATCCTCGCGCTGATCGTGCTGTTCCTGAACTTCGACCAGATCCCCGAGGTCTTCGGCTCCATCTTCGCCAGCGCGTTCGGCGTGCACGCCGTGTTCGGCGCGATCCTCGGCCTCGCCATCCAGTGGGGCGTGAAGCGCGGCGTCTACTCCAACGAGGCCGGCCAGGGCACGGGCCCGCACGCCGCCGCGGCCGCCGAGGTCTCGCACCCGGCAAAGCAGGGCTTCGTGCAGGCGTTCGCCGTGTACATCGACACGCTCTTCGTCTGCTCGGCCACCGCGTTCATCATCATCTCCACGGGCGCCTACCGGGTGTACTCGGACGGGTCCGGCTCCGGCCTGCTGTTCGAGGGCATCGTCTCGCCGACGGCCTCCGAGGGCCCGGCCTTCGTCCAGACCGGCTTCGACGCCATGTTCTCCGGCTTCGGCCCCACGTTCGTGGCCGTGGCGCTGGCGTTCTTCGCCTTCACCACGATCGTGGCGTACTACTACATGGCCGAGGTCAACATCGTGTTCCTCACGCGCAACCTGCGCAACGGCATGGTCCGCCGCGTCGCGCTGCGCTTCCTGCAGGCCCTGATCCTCGTGTCGGTGGCCTACGGCGCCGTCGCCACCACGGGTGCGGCCTGGGGCCTCGGCGACATCGGCGTGGGCTCCATGGCCTGGCTGAACATCCTCGGCATCCTGGTGCTGCAGGGCCCGGCCCTCAAGGCCCTCAAGGACTACCGCGCACAGAAGCGCCAGGGTCTCGACCCGCAGTTCGACCCGCGCCCGCTCGGCATCCGCAACGCGGACTTCTGGGAGCACCGCGCCGACGGCCTGATCACCCAGGGCGTCGCCGGCACGGCCGAGCACCCGATCGTCGCCGAGGGCGGCGCCCACCGCGCCTGACCTACCGGCGGGGCTGGGCTCTCCCTGCCCCACCACGACGACGGCCCGGACGCCGCCAGCGTCCGGGGCGTCGTCGTGCGCGGCAGGTCAGAACAGCTGGCGCAGGTTCGCCTTCGCGAGGTCGAGCAGCTTGGTGCCCTTGCCGTCGAGGACGGTGCGCATGGCGTAGAGCGCGAAGCCCTTGGCCTGCTCGAACTCGATGCTCGGCGGGATCGTCAGCTCCTGACGCTCGGTCTTGACCACCAGCAGCGCAGGCCCGTCGTGGGCGAGGAACTCGCGCATCACCGCAGGCAGGTCCGTCGTGTGGTCCGCGCGGAAGCCCTCGATGCCGGCTGCCTCCGCGATCGCCGCGAAGTCCGGGTTCTGCAGGTCCGTCCCGAAGGGGACGAACCCGGCGGCCATCATCTCGAGCTCCACGAAGTTCAGCGAGTCGTTGTCGAACACGAGCGTCTTCACGGGCAGGTCGTTCTGCACGAACGACAGCAGCTCGCCGAGCATCATGGCCAACCCGCCGTCGCCGGCCATCGCCACCACCTGGCGGGCAGGGTCGACCGCCTGGGCGCCGACCGCCTGCGTGACCGCGTTGGCCATGGAGCCGTGGGACAGGGAGCCGATGATCCGGCGGCGCCCGTTCATCGTCAGGTACCGGGAGGCCCAGACCACCGGGGAGCCGACGTCGGGCAGGAACACCACGTCGTCGTCGGCCAGCTCGTCGAGGAGGCGGGCCACGTACTGCGGATGCACGCGTCCGCGTCCCGGGGAGGCCAGCTGGTCGAGGTCCTTGCGGGTCTTGGCGTAGTGCTTGAGCGCCTTGTCCAGGAACGCCGACGACGAGTTCCCGCGCAGCAGCGGCAGCAGGGCCTGGGCCGTCTCCTTCACGCCGCCCACGAGCGGCACGTCCACGGCCACCCGTCGGCCGATCTGCTCGCCGCGCACGTCCACCTGGATGACCGTGGCGTCCTCGGGGTAGAACTGCCGGTACGGCAGGGAGGAGCCGAGGATCAGCAGAGTCTCGGCCTCCTTGAGCGCGTGGTAGCCGGAGGCGAAGCCGAGCAGGCCGGTCAAACCGACGTCATACGGGTTGTCGTACTCGATCCGGTCCTTGCCGCGCAGCGCGTGGACGATCGGGGCCTGCAGGCGCTCCGCCAGGGCCACGACCTCGTCGTGGGCGCCGGCCGCACCCGCGCCGGCCAGGATGGTGATCCGCTTGGACGAGTCCAGGGCCTCGGCGGCCTCGCGCAGCACGGAGTCGGCCGGGATGACGCGGGACGGCGTGTGACGGATCACCTCGGGCTTCGCGGAGAGCTCGGTGAGGGCCACGTCGCCCGGGATCACGAGCACGGCCACGCCCCGCTGCTCGACGGCGGCCCGCATCGCGGTGCGCAGCATGCGGGGCATCTGGTCCGCCGAGGAGACGTGCTCCACGTAGACGGAGCACTCGCGGAACAGGTCCTGCGGATGGGTCTCCTGGAAGTAGCCCGAACCGATCTCCTCCGACGGGATGTGCGCGGCGATCGCGAGCACCGGGGTGCGGGAGCGCTGTGCGTCGAACAGGCCGTTGATCAGGTGGAGGTTGCCCGGACCGCACGAGCCCACGCAGACCGCGAGCTCATCCGTGAGCTGGGACTCGGCGGAGGCGGCGAAGGCCGCGGTCTCCTCGTGCCGGGTGTGCACCCACTGGATGCCGCCGTGGGAGCGCAGGGCCTCGGTCAGCCCGTTGAGGGAGTCCCCGGGCACGCCGTACATGCGGCGCACGCCCGAGGCGTGGAGGGTCTCGACGATGTTCTGGGCGACGGTGGCCACGGTGGAACCTCTCTGGTCGGGAGGCGCCCGGGCCGGTTCGGCAGGGGCGCGGCATTGCCTTCCACGCTAGGGGTCGAGGTCCAGGCCCGGGGAGGGTCGGCCGCCCGCAGAGGGGGCGTCCGGCCTGATCAGCGCAGCAGGTCGCGCTCCACCCAGCGCAGCAGGGACTCGCCCGCCCGCTCGTGGACGTCCTCGGCGTCGCCGATGCCGCGTTCGGCGAGGATCGCCGCCGTCACCACGCCGTAGGGCTTCTCGGGGACGCCGTCGGCGGGCCGCACGTCCATGTGCTCCACGGCGAGTCCGCGCTCGTGCAGCCGGTCGGCCATGGCGTAGTCGCTGCGCGAGTCGCCCGCGGTGAGCCAGCGTTCGGGCACCGGGGTGCCCGCCTCCGCCAGCAGGTCGAAGCAGCGCTCGACGCCCAGGTCCTTGCCGGAGGAGCGGTGCTCGACGTCCACCGAGATCACCGAGGGGGCCACGCGCACCTCCTCGGCGAGTCCGCGCTCGGCGAGCAGATCCTCGACGCGCGCGGCGACGTCGTCGCGCACCCGCTCGTACTCCGTCTGGTCCGCGCCGACCGTCTTCTCGAGGGAGACCATGGCCAGCTTGGTGCGGTCGGTGAACTGCAGGTCCCCGGCGCGCTCATCGTTGAGGGCCCAGATCGCGTCACGGGTGTCCGCGTCGATGGCCATGTCCGGGTCGGTGCGGAGCCAGTCCGGGGCGGTGCCGTCCACGGTGACGTCGGGCAGGTCCCCGGAGGGCACCGCGGAGAACGGGAACCACACGGCGCCCTTCTCGCAGATCGCGTGGAAGGGAGCGTCGTCCGGGAGGCCCGCGTAGCGCAGCGGGGCGATCAGGTTGTGCAGGAGGAAGTCCGTGGAGCGGCCCGTGTTGAAGCCGACCGGCACCCCGCGCCTCGCGAGGCGGACGAGCACGTCGATGATCCCCTCCGGCACGGTCCGGGTCTCGGTGGAGGCCACGGGGGCGTCCACGTCCAGCAGGAGTCCTATCGGGGAGGAAGTGCGCATGCCCCCACCCTAGGCCGCGGTGGCCCATGCCCGCGATGGGCCCGGCGGCTACGCTGACCCTGAGACCCGCCCCGCCCGGGGCACACCCCCGACGATCACCCCACGGGAGCACCCATGAGCACCGCCACCGACCTCGGCCCGTCCCGCAGCCCCTTCGGCCCCGACGCCGCGGCGCGCGTCCCCAGCTCGGGGACGGGGCTGTCCTCGACGGGCGGTCGGGTGGCCATGCTCGTGGTCGTGATCCTCGCGGTCGTGGCCGCGTTCCTGGGCTCCGGCGTCGTCGGCGGCCTGACCCCGGTGGCCGAGGCCGCGGGCGGCTGGCTCGGCCCGGACGCCACCTGGGTGTCCCCGGCGACCCCCGCGTTCGGCATCTGGTCCGTGATCTACGCGGGCCTGCTGGCGTACGCCGTGTGGCAGTTCCTCCCCTCGGCCCAGTCGGCCCGTCACGACCGCCTGCGACCGTGGATCCTGGTCTCGGTGCTGCTCAACGCCGCGTGGATCTGGACGGTGCAGGCCGGGCTGCTGGGGCTGAGCGTCGTGGTGATCGCGTTGCTGCTGGCATGCCTGGCGTGGATCCTGGTGCTCCTCGAATCCGTCCGCGCGCACAGCTGGGGTGAGCGGATCCTCCTGGACGGGGTGCAGGGCCTGCATCTGGGCTGGGTCTCGATCGCCGCCGTGGCGAACCTGGCCGCGTGGCTGGCCTCGACCGGCGTCGTCGGCGATCCGGGGCAGTCCTCCCTCTGGGCGAAGGTGATGCTCGTGGTGGCGGTGCTGATGGGCGCGTTCACGGCCGTGTACAACGGCGGCCGCCCGGCTCCGGCCCTCGCGCTCGCGTGGGGTCTGGTGTGGATCGGCGTCGGCCGCGCGGACGGCACGGGGCTGCTCTCGGGCAGCCTCGCCCTCCTGGCGTGGGGCGGCGCGGCGATCGTCCTGCTGTGCTGGCTGGCCGCGCTGCTGCTCTCCCGCCGGTCCGCGACGGGCGAGGCCCGCGACCTCGTCCTCGACGCACTCGACGGCGGCGGCGACCCCATCGACGGCCGTCGCTGACCCCCGTCGTCATTGACGGAACGGGGACCGATGCTGTCGTGACGTGCGGCAACACCTGTGCCTCCCACATGCGATGATGTGGTGATCCGAAGGCCCCGCCTCACGGCGGGGCCTTCGTCATGTCCCCGTCCCTTCCCTTCCAGGATCCTCGTGCCCCTTGCCCGTCTGCGCGCGGCGCTCCCCGCGGCCGCACTGTCCCTGCTCCTGCTCACCGGCTGCACCGCCACCGACGACGGCGTCACCCCGGCGAGCGATGCCGACACCTCCGCGTCGGTCAGCACGATGCCGACGACGCCCACCCCCTCCGTCGACGCGGCTGCGACGAGCCGTGCCGCTGCGTCGTCGCTGGCCGCCTCCTCCGCCGCGCAGAGCTCGCGCGCCGCGGCGTCGTCCTCGAGCGGGGCTGCCGAGTCGCGTGCCGCTGAGGGCTCCCGCAGTGCTGGACCGGCGGCGCCCGCCGCCCCGGCCGACGTCGAGGGAGACGTGGTCACGGTCGAGTCGATCTCGGACGGCGACACGATCCGCGTGACCCTCGGCGAGGTGTCCACGCGGGTGCGCCTGCTCAACATCGACACCCCCGAGACCCGTCACCCCTCGAAGCCGGTGGAGTGCATGGGACCGGAGGCGACGGCGGCGCTGACGTCGATGATCAGCCCCGGCGACACGGTGGTGCTGCGGTACGATCGCCGGCTCTACGACCGCTACGGCCGCCTCCTCGCCGGCGTGTACGCCGACGGCGTCCTGCTCAACGCCGAGATGGCCCGCCTGGGCTACGGCGAGCCGGCGGTCTTCGACGGCAACGACCGTTTCCTGCCCGAGGTCGAGGCGGCGTGGGAGGAGGCCCGGGCGAACGGCGTCGGCAGGTTCTCCGGGGAGTGCGGCACCGCGGCCGAGCCCATCCCGGAGGCGGCCCCGGCCCCCGCCCCGGAGGCGGCCCCCGCGGCCGGCGACGCGGGGCCGGTGAGCGGAGCCGACTCCGTGTGCCCGGACTCCCACCCGGTCAAGGCCAACGACAACTCGGGCATCTACCACATGCCCGGTCAGCAGCACTACGGCAAGACCAACGCGCGCCACTGCTACGCCTCCGCCTCCGCGGCGCAGGCGGGCGGCTACCGCGCGGCCCGGCGCTGAGGGCCCCGCGCACGACGACGGCCGCCCACCTCGCCAGGTGAGCGGCCGTCGTTGTCGGTGCGGAACGTGCGCTCGGCGCCGCGCCGGGCGCGGTCAGCGGCCCTCGTGGACCGCCCGCAGTTCGTAGCCGCGCTCCTCCACGGCCGTCTGCTTCTCGGCGCGCTTCTCCACCCCGGCCACGTCCTTCGGGGGCAGCTGCACCCGAGCCTCGGCGGGCAGGCCGGCCTCGAGCTGGCGGGCACGCTCCACCTCGGCGTCGACCTCCAGGCCGAGCAGCAGCACGATGTTGAAGATCCACAGGGCGAACAGCAGCGCCATGACCGTGCCGATCGCACCGTACGCCGAGTAGCCGGCGAACTGCGTGAAGTACACGGACAGGGCCACCGCGGCCAGCACCATGCCCACCAGCGCCACGATGTTGCCGGGGCCGAAGAGGTGGAAGCGCGGCTTCTGGACGTTCGGGGTGGTGTAGTACAGGGTCGCGATCAGCACCAGCAGGATCACGACGACGACAGGCCACTTCGCCCACGCCCACACCGGCAGGAACGTGTCCGAGAGGAAGTTCACCACGCCGGTCATGCCGAGCGGCCCGGCGATCGGCTGGAGGAAGCCGTCCACGAGCGAGCGGTTCAGCGCCAGCGAGAGCAGCACGACCACGATGCCCACGATCAGGATGAGCGTGGTGAGCAGGTTGGTCAGCGTCAGCTTCACCAGGCCGCGGCCCTCCTCGTAGCCGTACACCGTGTTGGCCGAGCGGTTGAACGCCTTCACGTACGCGGAGGCGGACCACAGGGCGGTCGCGATGCCGATGATGAGGGCGATGATCCCGCCGCCTGAGCCGGCCGAGTCGCTCATGGTGGTCACCAGGTTCGTGACGAGCGGCTGGTAGTCGCTCGGGACCAGGCCGGTCAGCTCCCCCAGCAGATCGTCGATGGCCCCGCGGTTGGAGGCGAGCACGAGGGACAGGATGGAGAACACGGCCAGCAGGGAAGGAGCCAGCGAGAGCACCAGGTAGTAGGTGAGCTTCGCGGCCAGGTCGGTGCCGCCGTCGTTGCCGAACTCCTTGAGCGCGCGTGTGAGCGCGTACTTCCAGCCGGCGCCGTCGAGCTTCACGCCCTTGAGCCTCTCGGCACGCTGGTCGGGATCGATCTTCGCGGCCTCCAGGGTCGCGTCCACAGGATGAATGGCCACGTCGGTCCTCTCGCGCTCGGGGGCAGGGTGCGGGTCGGGCCCCACGGTAGCGGACGGGTGCCCCGTCCGTCCCGACCGGAGCGGCGCTGGGCCGCGGACCCGGGCGATCAGCACTCGATGACGTTCACGGCCAGGCCGCCGCGCGAGGTCTCCTTGTACTTGGACTTCATGTCCGCGCCGGTGTCGCGCATGGTCGTGATGGCCTGGTCCAGGGTCACCCGGTGCGAGCCGTCCCCCAGCAGCGCCAGCCGGGCCGCGTTGATGGCCTTCACCGACGCGATCGCGTTGCGTTCGATGCACGGCACCTGGACGAGGCCGCCCACGGGGTCGCACGTCAGCCCGAGGTTGTGCTCGATCCCGATCTCGGCCGCGTTCTCCACCTGGTCCACGGTGCCGCCGAGCACGGCGCACAGGGCGCCCGCCGCCATGGAGCAGGCCGAGCCGACCTCGCCCTGGCAGCCGACCTCGGCGCCGGAGATGGAGGCGTTGCGCTTGTACAGGATGCCGATCGCCGCCGCGGTGAGCAGGAACTCGACCACCTTGTCGTCCCGCTCCTGCTGCGTGGCGCCCTCGGGGAGCACGAAGCGCATGTAGTAGAGCATGACGGCCGGGATGATGCCCGCGGCGCCGTTCGTGGGCGCGGTGACGATGCGCCCGCCCGAGGCGTTCTCCTCGTTCACCGCGAGCGCGAAGAGGTTGACCCACTCCATGGCCCACATAGGGTCGGTGCGGTCGGTGGTCTGGAGCAGGTGCTCCCGCAGCGCGGGGGCCCGACGGCGGACCTTCAGTCCGCCGGGCAGGATCGGCTCGGTGCGGGACACGCCGTTGTGGACGCATTCCTCCATGACGGCCCAGATGGCCAGCAGCTGGGTGCGCAGCTCGTCGAGGTCGTGGCGGGTGGCCTCGTTGGCGAGCATGAGCTCCGCGATGCTCAGGCCCGCCTCGTGACAGCGGGCGGCGAGCTCGGCGCCCGTGGAGAAGGGGTACGGTTCGCCGGTGTCGCCGTCGTCGGTGCGGTTGACGTCCTTGGTGGCGTCCAACTCGGCCTCGAGCTCGTCCGAGGTGACCACGAAGCCGCCGCCCACGGAGTAGTAGTCGCGGGTGTGAAGCTGTTCGCCGGCGTCGTCGTAGGCGGTCAGGCGCATGCCGTTCGGATGCCCGGGCAGGGACTCGCGCATGTGCAGCGTCAGGTCCGCCTGCCGGTCGAAGGCGATCTCGTGGCGCCCGTCCAGGGGCAGCCGACCGCCCGTGACGATCTCCTCCACGAGCCCGGTGCAGGCGTCCGGGTCGATGGTCTCGGGGTCCTGGCCGGCCAGGCCGAGCAGCACCGCGGTGTCCGAGCCGTGGCCCACGCCGGTGGCCGCCAGCGAGCCGAACAGCTCGGCGTGCACGCGGGCCGTGCGCTCGAGGACGCCGTGCTGGCCCATGCTGTCCGTGAAGCGGCGGGCAGCGCGCATGGGCCCCACGGTGTGGGACGAGGACGGGCCGATGCCGATCGAGAACAGGTCGAGGACGCTGAGCGCCATGCAGTGCTCCTAGGGTGCGAGCGGGACGCGCGGTGGCCGGGGGTGGGGGCCGGACGCGCGGAGCCGGGTGATCCGGTGCAGACCAGACTAGGGGCACGGGGCCCGGCAGGCCATGGGGTCGCGGGTCGTGGTCCGCGGTGCTCTCCGGCCCGTCGCCCGCCGCACGGTCCGGAGCCGGGAGCGCTCAGAGGATGTTGTCCTTGGACTCCTCCACCTGCGCGGCCGCGCGGAACGCCGTCAGGTCACGCAGATACTCGTCCGCGTGGGGGAACACGGGCCCCTGCCCGGCCACGAGCATGACCCCCTCGAGGGGCTCGAACCGGGAGCGGCCCGCGTGGACGTCCTCACCGGCGTCGACCAGGGTGCGCAGCTGCCACCACGTGGGGGCCATCAGGTTGACCTCGCCGGCCCGGAAGCGGCGCAGCAGCTCGGCGGGGGACGCCCAGCCGTGGCTGGCCGCCTCGGAGGACATCCGCTCGGGGGACTGGCCCTGGGGCAGGTGGACGGCGAAGAAGAACGTGTCGTAGCGGCGCGGGCCCCCGTGCGGGGTGATCCACCGGGACCACGGCACGAGCGCGCCGACGTCGGGGCGCAGCCCCTCGCGGTCGAGCAGCTCCCCGAAGTCCACCTCGTGGCGCTCGACGGCGTCACGCAGCTCGTCGGGGAACGCGGCCACCCGGGCCGGGTCCACGGGGGTGCCGGTGGCCGCGTCGCGGGCCAGGAGCACCCCGGTCTCCTCGAACGTCTCGCGGACGGCGGCGGCGAGCACGCGGCCGGCGCCCTCGGCAGGGTCGAGCTCCGCGAGGGTGCCCTGGGCGCCCACGGGCTCGTGCGGCAGCCCCAGGCGCCGGCCCCAGTCGGCCAGGTCCGTGCCCTCCCACAATCGGTCCGACAGGTCGTCCGCGGGGTCCACGCGGCCGCCGGGGAAGGCCGTGGCGTGGGCGCTGAAGGCCATGGTCCCGGCGCGGCGGACGGTGAACACCGAGGTCTCGCCGCCGGCCCCGGGCCGGACCAGCACGAGGGAGGAGGCGGGCACCGCCGGGACCCGGGGCCGGTCCTCGGCGACCGGCGGGGCGGTGGGCGGGGCGGCGGGGCTCACGGTGCCTCCTCGGTTCGGGCGATCATGGTCCGGACGCACGGGCCGACGACGGCGGCCCCGGCCGCTCCCGCGCGCGGGTCATGCGGCCCGGACGTGCGCGGACCCGTAGTCTGTAGCGTAAGTCACTGTGCTCGGGGCGGAGGCCCCGGGGCGAGACCGCGACCCAAGGAGGAGAGGCCGTGAAGATCCTGGTGCTGGCCAAGCAGGTGCCGGACACGTGGCAGGAGCGTGAGCTGAGCCTGGAGACCGGCTGGGTGGTGCGCGACGGCGCGGCCGAGCCCGTGCCGGACGAGATCAGCGAGCGCGTCATGGAGGTCGCCCTGGGCTGGCGGGACGCCGGCGCGGACATCGAGGTCGTGGCCCTGACGGTGGGCCCCGAGGACTCCTCGAAGACCCTGCGCAAGATGCTGGCCATGGGCGCGGACTCCGCCGTGCAGATCACCGACGACGCACTCGTCGGCTCGGACGCCGTGCAGACGGCTCGCGTGATCGCCGCGGCCGTCGAGAAGGAGGGCGCCGACCTCGTGCTCGCCGGCACGGTGTCCACGGACGGCGGCACCGGCGTGGTGCCCGCCATGGTCGCCGAGCTCCTGGAGCGGCCCTACCTGCCGCACGCCGAGGCCCCCGAGCTGGCCGACGGCGAGCTGATCGGCACCGTGGCGACCTCGGACGCGGACGTGCGCGCCGCCGTCGCCCTGCCCGCCGTGGCGAGCCTGACGGAGAAGACCGCCGAGCCGCGGTTCCCGAACTTCAAGAACATCATGGCGGCCAAGAAGAAGCCGCTCACCGTGCTGTCCCTGGCCGACCTCGGCATCGCCGCGGGCCCGGCCGAGGCCGCCTACCGCTCCGTGATGGTCTCGGCGGACACGCGTCCCGAGCGCGCCGCGGGCGAGAAGATCACCGACGACGGCACCGCCGCCGAGCGGCTGGTGGAGTTCCTCGCGGGTCGGGGGCTCGTGTGAGCGCGAACGTGGAGGAGACCGAGATGACGACGCAGACCGACGCCGCGAACAGCGGTCAGACCGTGCTGGTGCACGCCGAGATCGGCGCGGACGGCGCGCTCCGCCCGGTCGTGGCCGAGCTGCTCGGCGCGGCCGCCACCGTGGGCGTGCCCGAGGCCGTCCTCGTGACCGATGCGGAGGGCAGGGACGCCGCCGTCGCCCGGCTGGGGGAGTACGGCGCCACGCGCGTCCACGTCCTCGTGGCCGACGACGCCGCCACCACCCTCGGCGACGCCGCCGTGCAGGCCCTCGCCGCCGCGGCCGCCCGCTCCGCGCCCGTGGCCGTGCTGCTCTCCGGCAGTCCTGAGTCCCGCGCGGTGGCCGGCCGCCTGTCCGTCCGCGCCCGCGGCCCCGTCTGCGCGGATGCCGTGGGGCTGCGCTGGGCCGACGACGAGGTCATCGCCCGCCACTCCGTGTTCGGCGGCGACTACCTCAGCGAGTCCACCGGCGAGGGCGGCCCCCGGATCATCACCATGCGCCCCGGCGCCGTCGCGGACCGGGCCCCGGCCGTCGAGGCGCCCGAGGTCGTGGAGCTGGCCGCCGCCGAGCTGGGCCCGGTGACCGCCGGCGCCCGGGTGCTCGAGGTGAACGCCCGCACGCAGAACTCCGCCCGTCCGCCGTTGCGCGGCGCCAAGACCGTCGTCGCCGGCGGACGCGGCGTGGGCTCCGAGGAGGGCTTCGCGATCGTCGAGCAGCTCGCCGACGAGCTCGGCGCCGCCGTGGGCGCCTCGCGTGCCGCCGTCGACTCCGGCTACACCGCGGCCGAGCGCCAGGTGGGCCAGACCGGCGTGATCGTGTCCCCGAACCTGTACATCGCCCTCGGCATCTCCGGCGCCATCCAGCACCTGGCCGGCATGAAGACCGCCAAGACCATCGTGGCGATCGACAAGAACGAGGACGCCGAGATCTTCGAGCACGCCGACTTCGGCGTGGTCGGGGACATCTTCCAGGTGGTCCCGCAGGTCATCGAGCAGCTGCGCACCCGCCGCGGCTGAACCGGTGCGGGCGCGGTCCGCTGCGGACCGCGCCCCTCGGACGAGGAGAAGCATGCCCAAGCAGCGAATGGCCGGCTACGTCCCCCTGAAGGGCGCCCCGGCCGAGACCGAGCCCGCCCCCGCCCCGGCGCAGGACACCACGACGGCGGCCCCCGCCCCGGTGGTCGCGCCCGCCGCCCCGGTGGCGCCGACCGCGTCGGCGTCGGCCCTGACGCCCCTGTCCGCGCGACGCCGCATGGCCGGGTACGTCCCGTTCGCCCGCGAGGCCGAGTGGCTCGGCGGTGCCCCCACTCCGGCCGCGGGATCGACCCCGGCCGCCGCCCCCGAGCCGATCGCCGCCTCAGCGTCCCCGACGCGGGCCCCCGCACCCGCGGAGACCGAGCCCGTCGTGCCGGACGTGGCGGCCGCCGTCGCGGCCGCCGCAACCGGTGCGCCCGCCGCGTCCGGGGTGGGCGCGCCCGTGGAGTCCGACCTCGTGCCGCTCGCGGAGCGGCGACGCATGGCCGGGTACGTGCCGTTCGCTCGGGAGGGGGAGTGGTTCACCGAGCTGGCCGCCGTGGGCGCCCCCACCGCGCCGGAGATGGTGGCGCAGGAGGTCGTCGCCGAGCCGGCCACCGCCGAGCCCGCCGCCGCGGCGCCGGCCCGGCCGGTCGTCGCCGAGCCGGCCGATGCGGAACCGGCCGTCGCCGCCCCCGTGGCCGCGGCGTCGGCCCCGGAGCCGGCCCCCACCGCGCCGGACACCCGTTCGGCCCCGCCGGCCTCCGCCGCGCAGCCGCCCCGGGCCGCCCCCGGTGCCGCCCCCGGCACGCCCGCTCGGACCGCGGAGACGGACGCCGCCGAGTCCGCCGTCCCGTCCCGTCTGCGCAAGGCGCTGCCGGCGGTGGCCGGCGTCGTGGTGCTGGCGCTGCTCGCGGTGCTGGCCGCACGCTGGCTGCGGAGCCTGGACCCGGTGGCGGACTTCATCGCGACCTACGACGGGCACCCGGTCCTGCCCGAGGGCACCCCCGAGGGGATGCCCTGGTGGATGGGCTGGCAGCACTTCCTGAACATGTTCCTGATGGTGCTGATCATCCGGACGGGCCTGCAGATCCGTCACGAGACACGGCCTCCGGCCAACTTCACGCCGACGAAGGACGGCCTGTTCTCCGCGCGGGGCAACACCCCGAAGAAGTTCTCGCTCACCATCTGGATGCACCAGGCCCTCGACGCGCTGTGGCTGCTCAACGGCGTGATCTTCGTGGTGCTGCTGATCGTCACCGGCCACTGGGCGCGGATCGTGCCCACGGACCCGCACGTGTTCCAGCACGCCCTGTCCGCCGGCATCCAGTACCTGTCCCTGGACTGGCCCACGGAGAACGGCTGGGTGCACTACAACGCGCTGCAGATGCTCTCCTACGCGCTGGTGGTGTTCGTGGCCGCCCCGCTCGCCGCCCTCACGGGCTGGCGCATGTCCTCGTGGTTCCCCACGGAGGCCAAGGGACTGAACAAGGCGTTCCCCATGGAGGTGGCCCGCAAGGTGCACTTCCCGGTGATGGTCTTCTTCGTGGCGTTCATCGTGGTGCACGTGTTCCTCGTGGCCTTCACGGGCCTGCTGACGAACTTGAACCACATGTACACCTCGCGGGGCGGTGCCACCGACGCGTGGGGCCTCGTGGTGTTCCTCGTGAGCGTGGCGGTCACCGCCGCCGCGTGGTTCTTCCTGAAGCCCGCCTTCACGGCCCCCGTGGCCTCCCGGTTCGGCACCGTGGGCCGCTGAGCCGGCCGCACGACGACGGCCCCTCCTCCTCCCGGGACTTTCGAACGTGATGTCGGGGGAATGAGCGCTTTCGAACGTGAGATAGGCCCTTTCTCACGTTCGAAAGCGCTCGGGTGCTCGGGCGGGCGGGGCGTCAGCTCCGGGCAGCGCGGAAGGTGACCTGCACCTGGACCATCGGCTTGTCGGCCACGGGGACGCCGTCGGCGCCGACCGGCACGAGGTCCACCTCCACGAGGCGCAGGGACCGGCCGGCGTGTCGCACCCGTGTGAGGGCGACCATCTCGCCGTGGCCGGGGCGCACGAACACCACGTGCACGGCCTGGACGTCGTAGCGCACGCGGTCCGGCATGGCCGCCTGCGCGGCGATGACCGCCCGCAGCGTCATGGCCCCGCCGTGGACCGCGCCCGACGGGTTGGCCAGCTCCGGCTTCGGGGCGAAGCGGGCGCCCGCGGTCGCCGCGGCGGCGACGGCGGGGCGCGTGTCCGGATCGGCCGCCGGCAGCGACTCGGGGCGGGCGGCCAGCAGCCCCGGCATGGGCACGCGGGTCTCGGCCCCGCGGGGCAGCCGTCCGGCGGCGACGAACGCGGCCATCCGCTCCGGCGCTCCGGCGGGCACCGACTGGAACCAGCCGGTCGCCTCGACGACGCGACGCCCGTCCGCGTCCTCGAGCCACGCGCGGGCCACGCCGCCGCCGGCATCCCAGGCCAGCGGGCGGGTCCAGCACTCCAGCAGCGGGCCGTCCTCGTCCCCGGCCGTGACCGCCGCCGCGTCGAAGGCGGGCAGCGGGCCGAGCACGTTGACCTGCAGCTCGGTGGTGACCACGGTCTCGATGTCCCGGGCCGCGTGGTGCACGGCCACCGCGGTGGCGTTGTCCATGATCACGGTGGCCGCCGCGCCGGTGGGCCGGCCGTCCAGGTCGAGGCACCATGGGCCGACCTCGAACGCGGCAGGGTTGAGGGCGCCGTCCCGCTCGGTCATCAGCGCGTGGCGGCGGATGCCGAACAGCTGTTCCGTGCGGCCGGAGGGGTGGGAGCGGGGGCCGGTGGGCGAGTCCGCGGTGGGGCTGGTGGTGGTCTGCACGGGGAGCACGCTAGCCCACGGCCCGGCGGCGACACGGCTGATCATTGGATGTCCTATTATCATGGTGATGACAGTCACACCCTGTCGCCGCCCGCGGTGTCACCCCCGCACCACCCCGTCGTGGACCGCCCGCGCGGCCGGCCCGAGCCCCAGGAGGACGAACCCATGTTCCCCATCACCGACGACCAGAAGGCCCTGGTCGACGCCGTCCGCGACTTCGCCGAGCAGCGCGTCGCCCCGCACGCCCTCGACTGGGACGCCGAGTAGCATTTCCCGGTGGACGTCCTCGCCGAGGCCGGCGAGCTCGGCCTGGGCGGCATCTACGTGGGGGAGGAGCACGGCGGCACCGGCCTGGCGCGCACGGACGCGATCCTGATCTTCGAGGAGCTCGCCAAGGCGGACCCGGCCTTCGCCGCCTACATCTCCATCCACAACATGGTCGCCTGGATGATCGACTCCTTCGGCAGCGACGAGCAGCGCGCCCGCTGGATCCCCGACCTCGTGGGCATGGAGCACCTGGCCAGCTACTGCCTCACCGAACCCGGCGCCGGCTCGGACGCGGCCGCGCTGAAGACCCGCGCCGTCCGCGACGGCGACCACTACGTCCTCAACGGCGTCAAGCAGTTCATCTCCGGCGCCGGCTCCTCCGGCTACTACGTGGTCATGTGCCGCACCGCGGACACGGGCGCCCGGGGGATCTCCGCCGTCGTGGTCCACAAGGACACCCCCGGCCTGTCCTTCGGCCCCAACGAGAAGAAGATGGGCTGGCACACCCAGCCCACGCGCCAGGTGATCTTCGAGGACGTCCGCGTGCCCGTGGCCGACCGCCTCGGCGAGGAGGGCGACGGCTTCCGCATCGCCATGAAGGGCCTCAACGGCGGCCGCCTGAACATCGGCGCCTGCTCGATCGGCGGCGGCCTGGCCGCCCTGGACAAGGCCACCCGCTACCTCAAGGAGCGCAGCGCGTTCGGCGAGCCGCTCACCACCAAGCAGGCCCTCGTCTTCGAGCTCGCGGACATGTCCGTGAAGCTGGAGACCGCCCACACGATGCTCATGCGCGCCGCGGACGCCCTGGACCGCAACGACCCGGACACCGTGCGCCTGTGCGCCATGGCCAAGCTCGTGGCCACCGAGTCCGGCTACGAGGCCGCCGACACCGCCCTGCAGCTGCACGGCGGCTACGGCTACCTGCACGAGTACGGCGTGGAGAAGCTCGTCCGGGACCTGCGCGTGCACCGGATCCTCGAGGGCTCCAACGAGATCATGCGCATGATCGTGGGTCGCGGCCTGATCGGCTGACGCCGGGGGCCTGCCCGGTCGCCCGCACAGCACGGCGCCCCGCGGTCACCGCACGTGACCACGGGGCGCAGTCCGTCGGGGCGGGCTCAGCCGAGCTGCAGCGGGTCCACCCCGGACACGGGCTCGAAGTGCCCGGCCACGTCCTCGGCCGAGACGTCCTCGAGCCGGGCCGGGCTCCACGTCGGATCCTTGTCCTTGTCCACGAGCAGCGCGCGGATGCCCTCGGCCATGTCCGGCTCGCGCATCAGGTGGGTGCCGATCGTGAACTCCTGGCGCAGCGCGTCGGCCACGGTCAGGTCCGCCCCGCGCGCGGCCAGTCGGCGCTGGGCCTCGTGGGCCACGGCGACGGCGGTCGGGGACTTGGTGCGGATGGCCTCGGCGGCCTTCCCCGCAGCCTCGGCGTGCTCCCCGCCTGCGGCGGCGCGCTCGTCCAGGGCGGCGAGGACCTCGGCGGCCGTCTCCCGGCCGTAGGCGTCCTCGATCCACTCCCGGTCGGCCACCAGGGCGGAGGCGGGCCGGGCGTCCTCGGCCACCGCGAACCGGGCCAGCACCTCGTCGGCGGCGGCGAAGGCGGCGTCGTCGCGCGCGCCCGCGTCCGCGGCCGAGCCGAGGGCGCCGAGCGCCGCGGCGAGGGCCTGCTCGAGCTCGTCCAGCCGGGCGGACTCCACGAAGACGTCCGCCAGGCCCAGGGCCACCGCGTCGGACCCGGAGGCGTGCGCCGAGGTCGCGGCCAGGTGCCGGCCCGCCTGGAAGGGCGCGCGGGCGAGGTGGAAGGAGCCGCCGACGTCGGGGGTGAACCCGATCGCCGTCTCGGGCATGCCGGCGCGCGTCCGCTCGGTGGCCACGCGGTGCGAGCCGTGCGCGGACACGCCCATGCCGCCGCCCAGGACGATGCCGTCCATGAAGGCCACGTACGGCTTGGGGTAGGTGGCGATGCGCTCGTTCATCGCGTACTCGTCGCGGAAGAACTCCTCGGCCTCCGCGAACCGCCCGGCCAGGAGCGAGGAGCGCAGGGAGACGACGTCACCGCCGGCGCACAGTCCCTTCTCCCCGGCGCCGCGGATCAGCACGCCGCGCACGGCGGGGTCCGCGGCCCAGTCGGTCAGGGCCGCGTCGATCGCCCGGACCATGTCCTGCGTGAGCGCGTTGAGGGCGCGGGGCCGGTTGAGGGTGATGCGGCCGAGGCCGTCGCGGACCTCGAGGAGCACTTCGTCCGCCGCCCCGTCCCGTGCGGCCGTGGGGGCCGTCGTCGCCGTGGTCTGCGCGCCGCTCATCGGTGCTGCCACCGCGCCTCGCGCTTGGCCGCGAACGCGTCCATGCCCTCCTTCTGGTCCGCCGTGGCGAACGCGGCGTGGAACACGCGGCGCTCGAAGGCGATGCCCTGGGCGAGCGTGGTCTCGAACGCGGCGTTGACGGCCTCCTTGGCCATCCAGGAGGCCGGCTTGGACTTGGACGCGATGGTCGCGGCCACCTCCAGCGCCTCCTCGAGGGCCTTCTCGTCGGCCACCACGCGGGAGACGAGCCCGATGCGCTCGGCCTCCTCCGCCCCGATCATGCGGCCGGTGAGGATCATGTCCATGGCCTTCGCCTTGCCCACGGCGCGGGTCAGGCGCTGGGAGCCGCCCATGCCGGGGATGACGCCGAGGTTGATCTCGGGCTGGCCGAACTTCGCGCCCTCGCCGGCCACGAGCACATCGGCCATCATGGCCAGCTCGCAGCCGCCGCCGAGGGCGTAGCCGGTCACGCACGCCACGATGGGGGTGCGGGCACGGGTGAGCCCGTCCCAGCCGGCGAACCAGTCGGCCGCGTACATCTCGGAGAACTCCTTGGTGGCCATCTCCTTGATGTCCGCGCCGGCGGCGAACGCCTTGGGGGAGCCGGAGAGCAGGATCGCCCCGATCTCCGGGTCGGTGTCCAGCTCCTGCACCGCCGCGACGACAGCACGCATCGTCGCCTCGTTCAGCGCGTTCAGGGCCTTCGGCCGGTTCAGGCGGATGTGGCCGACCCGGCCCTGCCGCTCCACGATGATCGGCGACTCGGCGCCGTCCGGGGTGGTCTGCTCGCTCATGCCTCGCTCCTGTCCGTGTGTGATGCTCGGATGTCCTCGATGATGCCGGAAAAGTCGCGGGCGGCGCCTTCTCCGGCGGCGTACTCGGCGTATTTGGCCTGCGCGAGGCGCCCCAGGTCGGCCGCCACGCCCTGCTCGTCCAGGGCCGCGAGCGCGAGCCCGAGGTCCTTGGCCATCAGGGCGCCGGCGAAGCCGGGCTGGAAGTCCCGGTTCGCGGGGGAGCCGGGGACGGGGCCAGGCACCGGGCAGTTGGTGGTCAGGGACCAGCACTGCCCGGAGGCCTTGCTCATCACGTCATACAGGGCCTGGTGCTGCAGGCCCAGGCGCTCGCCCAGGACGAAGGCCTCGGCGACGGCGATCTGCGTGACCCCCAGCACCATGTTGTTGCAGATCTTCGCGGCCTGGCCCAGGCCGGCGGCCCCGCAGTGCACGATCCGCGCGCCCATGACCTCGAGCAGCGGCAGCACCTCGGCGTACACCTCGTCCGAGGCGCCCACCATGAAGGCGAGGGTGCCGGCCTCGGCGCCCACCTGGCCGCCCGAGACCGGCGCGTCGGCCGCCCGCATGCCCGCCGCCTCCGCCGCCGCGGCCGCCTCGCGGGCCTCGGCGACGTCGATGGTCGAGCAGTCCAGGAACACGGTGCCGGGGCGGGCGGCGGCGAGCAGGCCGCCGTCGCCGTCCTCACCCCGGTAGACGTCCAGCACCAGGCGTCCGTGGGGGAGCATGGTCAGCACGACGTCGGCCTCCGCGGCCGCCGCGGCCGTGTCCGTGACGGTCTCGACGCCGGCCGCACGGGCCTTCTCGAGGGCCTCGGGGACGAGGTCGAAGCCGAGCACGCGGTGGCCCGCGGCGGCGAGGTTGGCGGCCATGGGGCCGCCCATGTGGCCGAGGCCGAGGAACAGAACGGTGGTCATGGGGTCCTCCTGGTCGGGACGGGCTGCGGGGCGGTCACGAGCCGGCCGGCATCACGAAGCTGGCGCCCTCGCGCACGCCGGAGGGCCAGCGCGTGGTGACGGTCTTCGTCTTGGTGTAGAACTTCAGCCCGTCCGTGCCGTGCTGGTTCAGGTCGCCGAAGCCGGAGGCCTTCCAGCCGCCGAAGGTGTAGTAGGCGATCGGCACGGGGATCGGCACGTTCACGCCGACCATGCCGGTGTCCACGCGGGTGGAGAAGTCGCGGGCGGCGTCGCCGTCGCGGGTGAAGATGGCCACGCCGTTGCCGAACTCGTGCTCGTTCACGAGCGTGAGCGCCTCCTCGTAGTCCTTCGCGCGGACCACGGAGAGCACCGGGCCGAAGATCTCCTCGCGGTAGATGCTCATCTCCGGGGTGACGCGGTCGAACAGGGTGGCGCCCACGTAGAAGCCGTCCTCGTGGCCCTCGACGACGACGCCCCGGCCGTCCTCGACCAGGTCGGCGCCCGCCTCGACGCCGGCCGCGATGCAGCCCTCGATGCGCTCCTTCGCGTCCTTCGAGACGACGGGGCCGAAGTCCGAGGACGCCTCGAGCGACGGGCCGACCCTGAGGTCCTTCACGCGCTCGCGGAGCAGCGCGATCAGGCGGTCGGCGGTCTCCTCGCCGACCGGGACGGCCACGGAGATCGCCATGCAGCGCTCGCCGGCGGAGCCGAAGGCGGCGCCGACCAGGGCGTCGGCGGTCATCTCGAGGTCCGCGTCCGGCATGACCACGGCGTGGTTCTTGGCCCCGCCGAAGCACTGGGCGCGCTTGCCCATGCGGCCGGCGTGGGCGTAGATGGACTGCGCGATCGGGGTGGAGCCGACGAAGCCGACGGCCTTGACGCGCGGGTCCTCGATGAGCGCGTCCACGGCGGCCTTGTCGCCGTGCACCACGTTGAGGGCGCCGGCGGGCATGCCGGCCTCGAGGGCCAGCTCGGCCAGGCGCACCGGGACGGAGGGGTCGCGCTCGGAGGGCTTGAGGACGAAGGCGTTGCCCGCCGCCAGGGCGATGCCGGCCTTCCACAGCGGGATCATCGCCGGGAAGTTGAAGGGCGTGATGCCCACGGCCACGCCGAGCGGCTGGCGGATGGAGTGCACGTCGATGCCGGTGCCCGCGTCGGCGGTGAACTCACCCTTGAGCAGGTGCGGGGCGCCCGCGGCGAACTCCACGACCTCGATGCCGCGCTGGATGTCGCCCTTGGCGTCCGGGAAGGTCTTGCCGTGCTCCTGGGCGAGCACGGTGGCCAGCTCGTCCATGTTCTCGTTGATCAGGTCGACCCAGCGCAGCAGGATGCGGCCGCGGCGCTGCGGGTTCAGCCTCGACCACGCGGCGAAGCCCTCCTCGGCGGAGGCCAGGGCGGCGTCGATCTCCTCGGCGGAGGCCAGCGGCACGCGCCCCGCCACGCCGCCCGTGGCCGGGTGGTAGACGTCGCCGTGCCGGCCGGAGGCGCCTTCGCGCCGCTCGCCGTGCACGAAGTGGGGGATCACGGGGGCGGTCTCGGTGGGCGCGGTCTTCTCGGACATGGGGGCTCCTCGCGGGTCCAGGCGGAAGGCGGACGCCGGGCGGCGCCGCCCACGGCGGGCGTGACGGGCCCGGCTGTGCGTGTGATCTGGGTTACTCTTCCGCTAATCTAGGATGAGAACGTAGGACATGCAACTATCGAACTCGGGGGGTATCCCGAGGAGGAAGGGAGGGTCCGTCCATGGACCTGTCGAACCAGAGCGCGATCGTCACCGGCGGGGCCTCGGGCCTCGGCCATGCCACCGCCCGCCGCCTGGCGGACGCGGGCGCCGCCGTCGTGGTGGTCGACCTGCCGGACCGCGAGGGCGAGACCGTCCGTGCCGACGCCGTGGCCGCCCTCGGCCCCCGCACGCGCTTCGTGACGGGCGACGTCACCGCCGAGGACACCGCCCGGGAGGCCGTGGCCGCCGCGCTGGAGGCCGGGCCGCTGCGGGTGCTGGTCAACTGCGCCGGCGTGGCGACGCCGGGCAAGCTCGTGGGTCGCGACGGGCCGCTGTCCACCGAGGTGCTGAGCCGGGTCCTGGCGATCAACGCGGTCGGCACCGTGTCGATGATGGCCCAGGCCGCCGCCGCGATGAAGGCGCAGGAGCCGCTCGGCGAGGACCGCGGCGTCATCGTCAATACCGCCTCCGTGGCGGCCTACGACGGGCAGATCGGCCAGATCGCGTACTCCGCCTCCAAGGGCGCCGTGGTCGCGCTGACCCTGCCCGCGGCCCGCGAGCTCGCCTCCTCGCAGATCCGCGTGGTCACGATCGCCCCCGGTCTGATGGAGACGCCCATGATGGCCGGCCTGCCCGAGGCCGCCCGCGAGGCGCTGTCCACCAAGACCCCGCATCCGGCCCGCCTCGGCCGGCCCGAGGACTACGCGCTGCTCGTCGAGCAGATCGTGTCCAACCCGTTCCTGAACGGCGAGGTCATCCGGCTCGACGGCGCCGTGCGCCTCGAGCCCCGCTGAGTCGGACGGTCCGGAGGCCGGAGGGCGCGTCAGGAGGAGGTGTGCTCCGCCGTCGCGGGCGCGCCGGCGTCGGGGCCGTCGGCCTGGAAGTCGCCGGCCTCGGCGCGGAACCGGCCGAGGACGTCGATGAGGGTGTCCACGTCCGCCGGACCGAAGCCGGAACGGCCGAAGACCTCGGCGTTGAGCGTCTCCGTGGCGGCGACGGCGACGCGCCGGCCCTCGTCCGTGAGGGCGAGCACGAGCGCGCGGCGGTCCGACTCGTGGGGTGTGCGCTCCACCAGCCCGGCGGCCTCGAGCCGGTCCACCGCATTGGTCACCGAGGTGGGGTGGACCTGCAGGAGCGCGGACGCCTTGGACATCCGCATCCGCTTCTCGCGCGAGAAGTTCAGCAGCGCCAGCAGCTCGTACCGCGCGAAGGTGAGCCCGTAGGGCTTGAGCGCGGCCTGCGCCCGACCCAGCAGGATCTGCTGGGCCCGCATGATCGAGGTGATGGCGGCCATCGGGCGGGCGACGTCACCCCATCCGTGACGCTCCCAGTTCCGGGCGGCCTCCCGGATGGGGTCCTGGGCGAGGGGTGGCTTCTTCATGGCGCTCCAGACTAGCGGCGCACCGGGGGTCCCCCGCCACCGCCGGACACGGACGGGGCGGTGGCGGGGAACGGCCGGTCAGCGCTGCAGGTCCAGGTCCTCCTCCCGGAACTCGGTGCCGTAGCCGTCCGGGGCGGCGCCCGTCTGGGCGCGCTCGACCTCGGCCTTGCGCAGCTCCACGCGGCGGATCTTGCCCGAGATGGTCTTCGGCAGCTCGAGGAACTCGATGCGGCGGATGCGCTTGTACGGGGGCAGCTGGGTGAGCGTGAACCGCAGGATCGCCCGGGCGGTCTCCGCGGTGGGCTCGTGGCCCGGGGCGAGGGTGACGAAGGCCTTCGGCACGGCCAGGCGCAGCTCGTCCGGGGTGGGGACGATCGCGCCCTCCATCACGGCCGGGTGCTTGACCAGCACCGACTCCAGCTCGAACGGGGACACCTTGTAGTCCGAGGACTTGAAGACGTCGTCCGCGCGGCCCACATAGGTCAGCACGCCGTTCTCGTCGCGGCGGGCGATGTCGCCGGTGTGGAACACGCCGTCGCGGAACACCTCGTCCGTCTTCTCCTGGTTGCCGTAGTAGGACTTCAGCAGGCCCACCGGACGCGGGTCCAGGCGCAGGCAGATCTCGCCCTCCTCGGCCTCCTGGCCCGTGAGCGGGTCGAGCAGGGTGACGTCCATGCCGGGCAGCGGGCGGCCCATGGAGCCGATGACGACCTTCTGGCCCGGGGTGTTGGCGATCTGCAGGGTGGTCTCGGTCATCCCGAAGCCGTCGCGGATCGTGGTGCCCCACGCCTTGTGCACCTGGTCGATCACCTCGGCGTTGAGCGGCTCGCCCGCGGAGATGGTCTTGGTCGGCGGGGTCGTCAGCTGCGCCAGGTCCGCCTTGATGAGCATGCGCCACACGGTGGGCGGGGCGCAGAAGCTCGTGACGCCGTAGCGCTCCATGTTGGCCATCAGGGCCGCGGGGTCGAACTTGCGGGCGTTGTGCACGAAGATCGTGGCCTCCGCGATCCACGGGGCGAAGAAGTTGGACCACGCGTGCTTGGCCCAGCCCGGGGAGGCCACGTTGAGGTGCACGTCGCCCGGCTCCAGACCGATCCAGTAGAGCGTCGTGAGGTGGCCGACCGGGTACGAGGTGTGGGTGTGCTCCACGAGCTTCGGCTTCGAGGTGGTGCCCGAGGTGAAGTAGAAGAGCAGCGTCTCGTCGGCGGGGGTCGGCTCGGCCGGGGTCAGCTCGGTGGCGGCGTCGTCGGCGTCGTCGTAGGAGAGCACGGTGTGGCCGGCGACCTCGGGGGCGCGGCGCGCCGGGCCCTCCGCGAAGACGCCCGGCACGTGCACCAGGTGCAGGTCCTCGCCGACGCCGGCGAACTTGGCCAGGTCCTCGGCGCCGGCCACGGCCCACGCGGCGCCGGCGCGCGTCACGCGGTCCTCGAGGTCCCCGGAGGTCATCTGCGTGGTGGTGGGCACCATGACCACCCGCAGCTTGATGCAGGCGAGCATGAACTCCCACAGCTCCACCTGGTTGTTCAGCATCAGGATGAGGCGGTCGCCGCGGCGCAGGCCCTGCGCGGAGAGCCAGTTCGCCACCCGGCTGGAGGCCGCGGAGAGCTCGGCGAAGGTGCGTTCGGTGCTGCGCCCGTCGTCCTCGGCGATGATCAGCGCCGGCACGTCCGCGCGGGCCGGGTCCTGGGCCAGGCGGTCGAACCAGTCGAAGCCGAAGTTGAAGTGCTCGAAGCGGGGCCACTCGAACTCGGCGCGGGCGCGCTCATAGTCGGTCTGGCACTCGACCAGCAGGTCGCGGGCCGCGCGGAACACCTCCGTCGGTGACGGGGCGGCGACGGCGGTGGGGTCCTGGACGGTCATGGGTCCCTCCTCGGGATGGCTGCTGAACGGATCCTTGGCCGGGGGCCTGTGATCTGGAACACTACTGGCAGACCTGGATAGTTGGAAGTCCTACAGTCGGATTCGCGGCGAAACCGCCCGCCGTCGTCGGACCGCCCCCGAAGGAGAGCCATGACCGCCATCGCCGACCGCCCCGTCCCCGACTCCGGCGCGCCCGCCGCCCCTCCCGGCCTGCCCCACGTGGACCTGCTCCGTCTGCGGGACCGCCTCGAGCCGGCCGAGCGTGCCCGGCTCGACGCGATCGAGGACCACCTGCAGACCCGCGTGCGGCCGCACCTGACCCGGTATTGGGACGCCGAGGAGTTCGCGTTCGACCTGCTGCCGGGCCTGGCCGAGCTGGGTCTGGGACGCCTCGTCCTGGACGGCTCGTCCTCGCTGTTCCAGCAGCTCGTGCACGCGGAGATCGCCCGTGTGGACCTGTCCCTGTCCGCCCTCGTGGGCATCCACAACGAGCTCAACCTCGGCATGATCGCCGGCCTGGGCTCAGAGCGTCAGAAGGCCACGTGGCAGGGGCGCCTCGAATCCTTCGACGCCCTGGGCGCGTTCTGCCTCACCGAGCCGGACCACGGCTCGGACATCGCCGGAGGCCTCGCCACCACCGCCACCCGCGACGGCGACGAGTGGGTCATCCGCGGCGCCAAGCGCTGGATCGGGGCCGGTACGATCGCCGACGTCGCGCTCGTCTGGGCGCGCGACACCGCCGACGGCGAGATCAAGGGCTTCGTGGTGCCCACCGAAACCCCCGGCTACGAGGCCACCAAGATCAGCGGGAAGATGGGCCTGCGGATCATGCAGAACGCGGACATCACCCTGGACGTGCGCCTGCCCACGGACGCGATCCTGCCCGGCGCCACCACCTTCGCCGCCACCCGCGCCCTGCTGCGCGACTCGCGCATGTGGGTCGGCTGGCAGGGCGTCGGCGCGCAGATGGGCGTGTTGGACGTGCTGCGCTCCTATGCGCTGCGGCGGGAGCAGTTCGGCCGCCCGCTGGCCGCGTTCCAGCTGATCCAGGCCCAGATCGCCGAGGTCGCCGGCAACCTGGCCGCCTCCGCCGGGATGATGCTCCAGGTGGACGCCCTGCGGCAGGAGGGGCGGATGGAGATGATGCACGCGGCGATGGCCAAGGCCACCTCGACCCGGCTGGCCCGGTCCTCGGCGGCGCTCGCCCGCGACGCCCTCGGCGGCAACGGCCTGCTCACGGAGCACGAGATCGCCAAGATCATGGGGGACGTGGAGGCCATCTACTCCTACGAGGGCTCCTACGGCATGAACACCCTGATCGTGGGGCGGGCCCTCACCGGCGTCTCGGCTTTCGTGTGAGCCACGCGTCCTGCAGGTCCTGGATCAGCGGGCGGTGGGCGATGAGCAGCAGCACGCCGGCCACCGGGATGACCACCTCGAAGCCCAGCCAGAGGTAGCCGGCCGCGCCCGCCACCCCGCCCAGGAAGAACAGGGCCACGAGCAGCGCCAGCAGTCCCACGCGCCGCGGTTCCCCGACGACGGGGGCCGCGGCCCCGGGGCCGTTGCGGTACAGGATCTTGCCGAGCTCGACGCCGATGTCCGTGACCATGCCCGTCACGTGCGTGGTGCGGATCGGCCACGCCCCGATGCGGGTGATCAAGGCGTTCTGCAGGCCCATGGTGAAGCACAGCACGGCCACCACGACGAGCGGCCGGTGCGCATCGCGGACGTGCTCGGCGAGCAGGCCGAACACCAGCATGCCGACGCCCTCGAGCAGGAGGATGTTGGCGTACCGCGACCGGAGGCCGTTGACCCGGCCCCAGTTGAACACCAGCGCGCAGACGACCGCGCCCAGGATGAACATGGCCAGCGCGAGCAGGCCCGTGCCGACCAGACCCGGGGCGTGGAGGACCGCCGCGTCCGCCATGGACGCCACGATCCCCGTCATGTGGGACGTGTACGTGGCCACGGCGACGAAGCCCACGGAGTTGAGGATCCCCGCGATCGCGGTCAGCACCAGCGCCAGGTGGGTGTTGCGGCGCACGGTGCGCCCGGGGGCGCACAGGTTGAGCACCCCGCCACCCTACGACCGGACGCCGCCGTCGGCGCCGACGCGGGAGGCGCCGTCGTCGACGCCTCCCGTCACCGTGCCCGGGCTCAGTAGCTGGAGTAGCCGTCCTCCGACAGGGTGTGCTTCTCGTCGCCGGTGATGGCGGGGTTGAACACCGAGATCAGGTGCATGTCCTCGGTGCCGCCGCGCAGGTCGTGCGGCTCGTGGTCCGGCAGGACGTAGATGACACCCGGCGTGATCTCGTGGACGGTGCCGTCCGGCTCCACCACGGAGCCGTTGCCCGCGATGCAGTAACAGGCCTCCTTGTGGTTGCGGTACTGGAGCTTCGAGGACGATCCGGCGCGCACGATCGTGTGGGCGACGGCGAAACCCATCTCGTCCTTCGCGGTGATGAGGCGTTCGGAGGTGCCTCCGCCCCACTCGACCTTCTCGACGTCGTTCCGGCTGCGGGTGTACATGGCGTTCCTTTCGGCGAGCTCTGCGGGTCGGGCAAAGGGCCGTAGCCCTGGCTCCATCGTAGGGATGCCCGTCTCAGACCATAAGGGGCAACACGTGGGGGCTCATATGGGATGAAATAGTCCAGATCCACTATGATGTGCATCATACCCGGCATACGCTTCATCTTGACCCATGCGGGCCGGAGATGGAGGAGACGCGATGGCAACGCAGGCGAGGGATGGCCGGTTCTCCAATGAGGTGTTGCCCCAAGACGAGAGGCCTAGTCGTTTCGGTCCGGGGCTAATCATCGCCGCGTCCTTCATCGGGCCGGGGACCATCACAACCTCCATCGTTACCGGAGCCGAGCAGGGATTCGTCCTGGCCTGGGCTGTCGTCTTCTCAATTTTGGCCACCATCGTCTTGCAGGAGATGTCGGGACGGTTGGGCCTCGCGACCCGCATGAGTCTCGGACACGCTCTGCGCGAGGTGTTCTCCTCGGTGCCGGCACGACTTGTCATGGCGATCCTCGTCGTCGCGGCGAT
Source organism: Micrococcus sp. PSi08 (assembly GCF_054960655.1). Classification (NCBI taxonomy): domain Bacteria; kingdom Bacillati; phylum Actinomycetota; class Actinomycetes; order Micrococcales; family Micrococcaceae; genus Micrococcus; species Micrococcus sp. PSi08. The sequence continues at coordinate 71,663 of NZ_JBHNYP010000009.1, forward strand.
CGGCATCGGAGGGGCGTCCTACGCCGGTGGTGACACAGTCGGCACCGCCCTCGCCTTGACTAGTGTGACCGGACTCAGTCAGCCCGTGGTCGTCATCGGGATCGTCCTCACGATCGGCATTCTGCTCTGGACAGGCAGCTACAAACTGATCGAGCGGGTGCTGACCGTCATGGTCGGGTTATTGGGGCTGCTGTTCATCGTCACTGCAGTCCTAGTTCAGCCTCCGATCGGCGACCTCTTGATGGGCATGTTCATTCCCCGGCTGCCACCCGGCACGGCGTTGCTGGCGGTCGCACTGATCGGGACCACCGTGGTCCCTTACAACCTCTTCCTGCACGCGAGTTTGGTGCAGGAGAAATGGGGGCCGGGTCTGGATTCGCGGGAATCTCTCCGAGCGGCGAGAACGGACACGGCGGTGTCGATCTCCGTCGGAGGTGTAATCACTCTGGCCGTGATGGCGACGGCGTTCGGTGGGATGTACGTCAAGGGCATGCAGGCCGAGACCGGTCGGGACCTCGCCTCCGCCCTGGAACCCCTCCTCGGGGACGCGGCTGGCTGGGTGTTCGCGGCGGGCATGTTCGCGGCCGGGTTCACGTCCGCCGTAGCTGGCCCGCTCGGCGCGGCGTACGCGATTGCCGGCACACTGGGCCAGGACACCGATCTGCGCAGCGTCCCTGCTCGCATCGTGTGGGGCGCAGTCCTTGCGATCGGTGCCCTCATTGCCCTGACGGGAACGAATCCCACGGAGGTCATCGTCATCGCACAGGCGGCGAACGGGCTTCTCCTGCCCATCGTGGCCGTATTCCTGATGGTCGTGATGAACAGTCGTCGGCTGATGGGCTCGCATCGGAACGGCCCACTGGCCAACGCCCTGGGAGGGCTTGTCTGTCTTGTCGTCATCGGGCTCGCGGTCTACCAGCTGGGCGGGCTTGCCGGGCTGTGGGATTGAGGCCCGGCGATGACGCGCGCCGCCGAATGACGTCCCTTACCGACTGTCGTGAGCCGACGGCATGCGACTGAGTCATTCCTCCCGTCACCCGTTTCCTGAACGAAAGCGCTTCGACACGCCGCCGTTTCATCAACGAAAGACCTCGACACGCCCCGTCCGGCCCCTCCCGGTCGCCCTGTGACGCGGCCTACACGTGTGGGATACTGGCGGCACGCCGCATGCCCCGCGCGGGAGAGCGTCGGCGCGCGTCCTGCCCCGGCCGGCCGCGTGAGCAGGCCGCCGAAGGAGCAAACCCTCCCCGGGAATCTCTCAGGCATCCGTACCGCGTGGGGTCAGGCGCTCTGGAAAGCGTCTCACTCCGCCGCGCCCGCGTCCGGACCGAGACCACCGACGGTGCAAGCCGCCCACCCGGGCGTCGGAAACTCTCAGGTCCATGACAGAGCGGGGAGGAGCAGACCCACGCCGTGACCACGGCAGGATCCCCCCGGAGGTACCCCGTGACCAGCCCCCAGACCACCGAGAGCACGACCGCGCTGCCCCACGAGCGCGTCGAGCCCAAGGACGCCGCCTCGGCCCCCTTCGTGGCCCGCCACATCGGCCCGCGCCCCGCGGACGTCGAGCACATGCTGCAGACCCTGGGCTACGACTCGCTCGAGGCCCTCGTGGACACCGCCGTCCCCGCCGGCATCCGCCAGCCGAAGCCCCTCGAGCTGCCCGCCCCGCTGACCGAGTCCGCGGTCCTGGAGCAGCTGCGCGAGATCGCCGGCCGCAACGTCATGAAGACCCAGATGATCGGGCAGGGCTTCTCGGACACCGTCACCCCGGGCGTCATCCTCCGCAAGGTGCTGGAGAACCCGGCCTGGTACACGGCCTACACGCCGTACCAGCCGGAGATCTCCCAGGGCCGCCTCGAGGCCCTCCTGAACTACCAGACGATGGTCCAGGACCTCACCGGCCTGGACATCGCCAACGCCTCCCTGCTGGACGAGGCCTCCGCCGCCGCCGAGGCCGTGCTCCTCATGCACCGTGCCAACCGTCGCAGGACCGACGGCGTCACCCTCCTCGACGCGGACCTCTTCCCGCAGACCCTCTCCGTGGTGCGCCTGCGCGCCGAGGCCGTGGGCATCGACGTGCGCGTGGCCGACCTCTCCGCAGGCATCCCGGAGGACGTCCGCGCCGAGGTCGAGGAGAAGGGCCTGTGCGGCGTCGTGCTGCAGCAGCCCGGCGACTCCGGCCGCATCCACGACCACGCCGCCGTCATCGCGCAGGCCAAGGAGGCCGGCGCCCTCGTGACCGTCGCCGCGGACATCCTCTCCCTCGCCCTGATCACTCCGCCCGGGGAGCAGGGTGCGGACATCGCCGTCGGCTCCACGCAGCGCTTCGGCGTGCCCCTGTTCTTCGGCGGCCCCCACGCCGCCTACATGGCCGTGAAGGAGGGCCTGCAGCGCAGCATGCCGGGCCGCCTCGTGGGCGTCTCCCACGACGACGCCGGCAAGCCCGCCTACCGCCTCGCCCTCCAGACGCGCGAACAGCACATCCGGCGCGAGAAGGCCACCTCCAACATCTGCACCGCCCAGGCGCTGCTCGCGATCGTCGCCTCGATGTACGCCGTCTACCACGGCCCCCAGGGCATCGCCCGCATCGCCCGCCACGCCCACGCCCAGGCCGTCCGCCTGGCGGAGGCGCTGCGGGCCGGTGGCGTCGAGGTCGCCGAGGAGCACTTCTTCGACACGATCACCGTCCGCGTGCCCGGCCGGGCCGAGCAGGTCCTGCAGGCCGCCGAGGAGAACGGCGTGAACCTGCGCCTGGTGGACGCGGACACCCTGCGGATTGCCGCCGATGAGACCACCGTCGACGCCGACCTCGTGGCCGTCCTGACGGCGTTCGGCCTGGACGCGGGCTCCCTGCCGGCCTCCGCGCACGAGGGCGCCGTGGCCACCCCGGCCGTGCCGGAGTCGCTGCGCCGCTCCTCCGCGTTCATGACGCACCCGGTGTTCAACACCCACCACTCGGAGACGAAGATGCTGCGCTACCTGCGCCGCCTCTCCGGCTACGACCTGGCGCTGGACCGCACCATGATCCCGCTGGGCTCGTGCACCATGAAGCTCAACGCCACCGCGGAGATGGAGGCCATCTCCTGGCCCGAGTTCTGCTCCATCCACCCGTTCGCGCCCGACCACCAGACCGAGGGCTGGCGGTTCCTGATCGCGGACCTGGAGTCCAAGCTCGCCGAGATCACCGGCTACGCGGGCGTCTCGGTGGCCCCGAACGCCGGCTCGCAGGGTGAGTTCGCGGGCCTGTGGGCCATCCGCCAGTACCACCTGGCCCGCGGCGAGGGCGAGCGGGACATCTGCCTGATCCCGGCCTCCGCCCACGGCACCAACGCGGCCTCGGCCGTGCTGGCGGGGCTGAAGGTCGTCGTCGTCGCCACCGCCGACGACGGCACGATCGACGCCGCCGACCTGGGCGCCAAGATCGCGGCCAACGAGGGCCGCATCGCGGCCATCATGATCACCTACCCCTCCACGCACGGCGTGTACGACGCCGACGTCAAGGAGGTCTGCGCCACGGTGCACGCCGCGGGCGGCCAGGTGTACATCGACGGCGCCAACCTCAACGCGCTCGTGGGCCTGGCCCAGCCGGGCGAGTTCGGCGGAGACGTCTCCCACCTGAACCTGCACAAGACGTTCTGCATCCCGCACGGCGGCGGGGGCCCGGGCGTGGGCCCCGTGGCGGTGGGCGAGCACCTGGTGCCGTACCTGCCCTCCCGCGAGGCCCTGATGACCGCGGCCCCGCACGGCTCGGCCGGCGTGCTGCCCATCTCCTGGGCCTACATCCACCTGATGGGCGCCGAGGGCCTGCGCTCCGCCACCGCGCACGCGCTGCTGGGCGCCAACTACATCTCCCGCCGCCTCGCGCCCCTCTACCCGACGCTGTACACGGGCAACGACGGCCTCGTGGCGCACGAGTGCATCCTCGACCTGCGCGAGCTCACGGCCCGCACGGGCGTGACCGCCGAGGACGTGTGCAAGCGCCTCATCGACTACGGGTTCCACGCCCCCACCCTGGCGTTCCCCGTGGCCGGCACGCTCATGGTGGAGCCCACCGAGTCCGAGGACCTCGAGGAGATCGAGCGGTTCATCGAGGCGATGGAGGCCATCCACGCCGAGATCACCGCCGTCACCCCGGAGACCGTGGCGGACTCCGTCCTGCGTCGCGCCCCGCACACCCTCAACGTCCTGATGGCCGACGAGTGGGATCGCCCCTACTCGCGCGCCCAGGCGGGCACGCCGGTGCCGAGCCTGCGTCTGGACAAGTACCTGCCGCCGGTGGGCCGCATCGACGGCGCCTACGGCGATCGCAACCTCGTGTGCTCGTGCCCGCCGCCCGAGGCGTTCGAGGGCGCCGTGGCCGACACCGCCGACGAGGACTGAGAGGATCACCCCCATGAGCGATTCGACGCGCAACTCCCCGCTGCACCCGGTCCACGAGGCCGCGGGCGCCACGTTCACGGACTTCGGCGGCTGGAACATGCCCCTGAAGTACGGCTCCGAGCTGGCCGAGCACAAGGCCGTCCGCACCTCCGCAGGCCTGTTCGACCTCTCCCACATGGGCGAGATCCGGGTCACCGGCCCGGAGGCCGGGGCCATGCTGGACCACGCCCTCTCGAGCGTGCTCTCCACGTTGAAGCCCGGCCGCGCCAAGTACGCCCTGTGCCTGACGGACGCCGGCACCATCCTCGACGACACGATCGTCTACCGGATGGACGACGGCGAGGCCGGCTCCGAGCCCGACTACCTGGTGGTGCCCAACGCCGGCAACATCGCCGCGGTCCACACCGCCCTGAACCAGCGGGCGTCGGGCTGGGACGCCGTCGTCGAGGACGAGTCCTCGACCACCGCCCTCGTGGCCGTGCAGGGCCCGCAGGCCGAGAAGATCCTCGCCCGGGCCATGCCGGAGGCCGCGGCGCAGCTGGCCGAGCTGAAGTACTACGGCCACCTGACCCTGACCGTGCCCACAGACGCCGGCGACGTCACCGCCATCGTCGCCCGCACCGGCTACACCGGCGAGGACGGCTTCGAGCTGTTCCTGCCCGCCGCCTCCACCGCCGAGGCCGGCGACCGCGGCTCCGCCGTGTGGCACACGATGCTCTCGGCCGCGGACGAGGCGGGCGTGGAGCTGACGCTGTGCGGGCTCGCCGCGCGGGACTCGCTGCGCCTGGAGGCGGGCATGCCGCTCTACGGCAACGAGCTGGACACCGGGCACCAGCCGCACGCCTCTGGCGTCGGCTTCGCGGTGCCCGCGAGCAAGGAGGCCGACTTCGTCGGACGATCCGCGCTGGTCGGCAGGGACGACGTCGAGGAGGTCCTCGTGGGGCTGCAGGGCGCGGGTCGGCGTGCCGCCCGGCACGGTTACGCCGTGCTGGACGAGTCCGGCGAGCGGGTGGGCGAGGTGACCTCGGGCGCCCCCAGCCCGACCCTCGGACACCCCATCGCCCTGGCCCGTGTCCGCCGCGACGTGGCCGCCGAGGGCACGTCCCTGCAGGTGGACCTGCGCGGCCGCGGCGAGCCGTTCACCGTGGTGGCCACGCCGTTCTACCGCCGGGAGCGCTGAGCCCGACGCAGCCGTCCCTCGGCCCGCCGCTCGGCGGTCCCGGGGCCCTTCGCTAGACTCGGGCTCCGGGCCGTCGTCGCGGCCCCCCGTCCCGCCGTCCACCTGCAGGAAGTCCGCATGACTCACGTCGCCGCCCGTGCCCGGGTCCCCCTGAAGGGGCTGCTGGTCTTCCTCGCCGTCGCCGCCGTCCTGCTCCTGCTGGGCATCGTCACCGTCCTCCGCGGCGTGGCCGCCGACGCCGCCCGCGTGGACATCGTCACCGTGCTGGACGGCAACACCGTGGTGGTGAACCAAGGCGGCACCGAGCGGACCGTGGTCCTCGCCGGCGTCACGAGCGCGGGCCGCAACCCGGAGGGCCTCAAGGTCGGCCCCAACCTCTGCATGGGGGAGGAGTCCTACTCCTGGCTGCGTGATCGGCTCCCGCAGGGGGCGACCGCGAGCATGACCACCTCGGACGAGGGCGCGCCCGAGGGGATGGAGAGCGCGGTCATCTCGATCGGCGGCGGCACCGTCAACGTGGCCATGGCGGAGGCCGGCATGGCCGCCCCCACGGAGGTCGCCGTCGGCAAGCGCCTGGCGGAGGAGATCGCCCAGGCCAATCAGGAGGCCGTGGGTCGCGGCGTGGGGCTCTACGACATCGAGGAGCCCTGCACGTACCAGAACCGGCTCTACGAGGCCCAGTTCGCCCTGGAGCAGATCCCGGAGGACGCGGAGGCGTCCCTGACGAAGATCGACGAGCGAGCGGTGGAGTACGCGGCCGGCCTGGACCAGGTGCGCCTGGTGCAGCAGGAGATCCGGGCCCTCGACCCGGAGAACGGCACGTTCGCCGACCTCGCCTACGGGCCGGCCAAGGAGTCGCTCCTGGCCGAGGCGGACCCGGTGGTGGAGCACGGGATGCAAGTCCTGAAGGACCTCAACACGCGGCGCAACGAGATCGCGGCCCGCGGCTGACCCCGCCGCGCTCAGTCCAGGGCGAGGGTGACGAGCCCGAGCTGGGCCGCCCGGATGATCAGCTGGACGCGGTCGCGGACCTCCAGCTTGGCCATGATCCGCGTGAGGTTGGCCTTGACCGTGGACTCGGAGACGAAGAGGTTCGCGGCGATCTCCGGGTTCGACTGACCCCTGGCCAGCAGCCGCAGCACGCCCAGCTCCCGCTCGGTGAGGTCGGAGCCGTCGGGGCTGCCGGGCTGCACCGAGGTGGGGCCCACCGTCGGCCGGTCCCGCTCGATCGAGGCGAGCAGCTTGGTCGCCACGGCGGGGGAGAGCACGGACTCGCCGCGATGGACGGCCTGAATGGCGCCCAGGATGGCCGGCGGCTCCGCGTCCTTGAGGAGGTAGCCGCCCGCTCCGGCGCGCAGGGCCGGCACGAGGTAGTCCTCGGACGTGAACGTGGTGATCGCCAGGACCCGGATCGCGGGGTGGGTGTCCTTGATCCGGCGTGTGGCCTCCACCCCGTCCATCAGGGGCATCTGCATGTCCATCAGGACCACGTCCGGCTCGATGGCGGCGCACGCCTCCACGGCTTCGACGCCGTTGGCGACCACACCCACGCAGGTCATGCCGGGGGCAGAGTCGACGAGCACGCGGAGCGCGCCGCTCATGAGCGGCTGGTCGTCGGCGATCAGGATGCGCAGCTCTTCGGACACGCACGTCAGCGTAACCGGTGCTGTGGCGCATGCCACCTTGTCGGCGTCGGGGCGAGGCCGGGGTGCCCGCCGGCCGTCATCTGCGCCATGCCGCGGCGCGGCCTGTGCGCGGCGTGCACCATTTGTGACGGGCGTCATACATACTGGGGCCATGAAGACTCGCGCTCTCCTCGCTTCCGCTCTCCTGCTCGCCTCCACCCTCGTCGGCGCTCCGGCCGCCGCCGCCTCGGCGGCCTCGGCCGAGGACGACGTCGTCACGACCCTGGGCCTCGGCAAAGGCACTGCGGAGTGGACGTGCCGCCACTTCGGCATCTGGTGCGACTGACCCCGGGGCGGTCCGCCCCCGATGCCTGATTCGAGCCCATCGACCCCCTCCGTCCGGAGCGGCGCGCCCTCCCGGGCGCGCCGCTCTTCGGCGTGGCGTCAGGCGCGCAGCCTGCGGTGGCGCGCGTTCTGGGCCGCGGCGCCGCTGAGCCGCGTCTATCTCGCCTTCGGGTCGGCGTTCCTGCTCGCCTCGACCGCGTCCGACATCGGTCTGTTCGGCCCGGGCCACGGCGCCATCCCGGTCCTGGACGGGATCGCCATCGCGTCGGCGACCAGCGCCTTCCTCGCCCAGTGGTGGCGCAGCACGGTGGGCTTCGCCCTGCTCCTGCCCGGGGCCGTCGCGACCGTCGTCGGCGGTTCCGAGGTGCTCTTCGCCGTCGTCGCGCCCGTGGTCCTCGGGGCCGTCGCGGCGACCGCCCGTTCCTGGGGGTTCGTCGTCACGGCCGCCGTCCTGGCACTGACCTGGGGCGTCGCCCAGCCGTTCGCGGTGGGTCAGTCGAACGCGACGTGGTTCATCCTGCTGCTCATGTCCATGGGCCTCGGCGGCGGGCTCTTCATCCGCGAGAGCCTGACCCGGCGGGAGCGGGATCGCCGCCGGGTGTTCGAGGCGGAGGAGCGGGCCCGGCTGGCCGCCGAGGCCGAGCGTCGCTCCCTGGCCCGCGACCTGCACGACGTGGTCGCGCACAACCTCACGATCATCTCGATGCAGGCTCGGACGGCACGCTACCTCGGCGCCCCGGAGGCGGCTCAGGGCGTGCTGGACGTGGTGGGGGACTCCGCGAAGGACGCGCTGCGGGACCTGCGGCGCATGCTCTCCATCCTCCAGGAGGACGGGATCGTGGACCCGAGCGGTGAGCCGGGCGCCGCGGGGGGCGCGGACGGGGCGACGTCCGCGGATCCGGTGCTGTCCGTGGCCCAACTGGCCGAGGAGCTGCGCAGTCTCGGAATGACGGTGGAGACGGACGTCCGCTGCGACCAGAACGCGATGCCGATCTCCGTGCGCTCCACCCTGCACCGGGTGCTCCAGGAGGCCACCACGAACGTCGCCAAGCACGCCGGCGAGGGCGCGCGCGTGTGCATCGAACTCCGCGACGCGGGGCCGGACGTGGTGCTCGAGGTGGAGAACACCGTCACCGAGCGGTCCGGCCCGCCGCAGTGGAACTCCTCCGGTGTGGGCCTGAACTCCATGCGGGATCGCGTGGCCACCTTCGGCGGCACGATCGAGGCCGGGCCGGGGGGCTGGGGGTGGCGGGTGCGCGCGGTGCTCCCCAGGTCCGTCTGACGAGGCCGACGCCGTCGCAGCGGCGGACCAGACCCATGTGACCTGCATCACATCAGGGCCCGAAAGTCTGCACCTTCCGCCACTGTCGGGGGCGCCGTCGTCCCTCCTAGAGTGGGTCATGCCCCATTGAGACGGTGCACAGTGCGAATCACGAGCCGGGATACATGCCTGAGGGGATGCGGGCCCCGGACGCGGTTCCGAGAAGGACGATGGCCATCCGGCCATCGTCCTTTCTCGTTGTCGGGCGTGCTCAGGCCGGCTCGGCGGGCGACGGCTCCGGGGTGACCGTGCGGACGAGGGGACGGGCCGCCGTCCGGCCCAGGGCCATGAGCACGGCGGCCGGGAAGCCGATCACCGGGATGAGCATCGGCAGGATGCCCGCCGCGCCCTGCGTGAGCACCACCAGGCCGTAGAGCATGCCGATCAGCGCGTACGCCAGCACGTGGACCCACTGGTTGAGCACGTGCCGGAACGCCCAGTTCACGAGCAGGCACAGCGGCAGCCCCACCACCAGCCCGGCGACCCCGACCACCGTCAGCAGCGGTGTCAAGCTGCCGAAGGCCTGCAGGCCCGGGACCACGGCCAGGATCGCCACCACGGCGGCCATCACGAGGTTGGGCAGCAGCCAGGCCACGAGGAACCCGTTCAGTCCCATGCGCAGCTGCGGGCGGGGGCCGGAACGGGCCGCGCGGCGACGGGCACGGGCGGCGGACGCGACCGGGGCGGGGGTGGTCATGGCGGGAACTCTCCGGGAGGGGGATCGACGACGTCGGGCGGGTCCCCACTGTAGTGGGCCGGGCTGGACGGGCCCCGGGAGAATTCCCGGTCAGGCGCGCCGGTCGCCGTCCACGTGGAAGGTCAGGTCTTCGACGCCGGGGAAGGACTCGATCTCCTGGAACGCGTCCCAGGCGTCGCTGTCCGCCTCGGCGTCCGCGGGCAGGGTCACCGTCAGGGCGCCGATCTCCCCGTCGATCACCTGCAGGCGCAGCTCGAGCTCGTGTCCTCCCGCGGAGCCGGAGGCGAAGCGGCCGCGGACAGGCCAGACGCAGTCGTTCGGCACCGCGCGACGGATGTCGTCGTCGGTCTCGACGACGAGCGGCACCCAGTCCGGGACCTCGCCGGCTTCACGGATGGCCTCGGCCACCGAGGTGACGGTGCGCGCGTGCGGCAGCTGGGAGCGCAGCGCCTCAGCCCCGGGCAGGTCCCGGCCCTCGGCCAGCGCCGGGTCGAGCAGGGTCTCGAGCAGCACGCGCACCTCCACCGGCAGCTCGGCGGTGGCCTCGGGCTCGACCTCGTCGACCGTGTCCTCGTCCAGGCCGGCGGGGCCGGTGACGGCGAGTTCGACGGCGTCGCGGCGGGTCCGGCGGGCGTCCTCGTTGGCCAGCAGCATCGCCAGGGAGGCCGCTGCGGCCAGCGCGACGCGCGGGGCGGGGACGCCGACCCGCTGGAGCCCGCGCACCACGGCGCCGTCGATCCGGTCGTTCAGGCCGGTGGCACGCAGCGCGACCGCCGCGACCGCGCCGCCGACGGCCAGTCCGCCGAGCCCGCGCAGGGCACGTGCGGCGGGGGAGGGGGCCACCTCGCCCTCGGCGATCGCGGCGGTGTGGAGGGCGCCGGCGGTCTCGGCCGCGAGGAACGTGCCGCTGACGGCGGCCTCGAGCTCTGCGAGGGCCCGACGCTCGCGCCCTCGGCGGGCGTGCGGATCCAGCAGGGTGAGCCCGCCGACCGCGGCCGCCGCCGCCAGCCCGTAGAGCCGGCCGCCCGGGGCGAGGGCGCGCTGGCGCAACGCGGGGAAGACGGCCTCCGCGTCGTCGACGGGAACGGACGACGCCGAGTGGTGGACCTCGCCGGGGACGGAAGGGGCGGGGGAGGGGAGCTTCATGCCCCCAGTGTGGCGCACCGCCCGGCTCAGGACGAGTCAGCGGCCCACGTGCGCGCTCACGCGGAGCGCAGGCCGCCCTGCCACAGGGCGGCGAACGGCGTGCGGCCCTCCACCGCCTGCGCGATGCCGGCTCCCACGAACTCCTTGGCGCGGCGCGCGGCCTCGAGCGTGGTGGCACCCTTGGCCAACTCGGCGGTGACGGCCGCGGCGAGCGAGCAGCCCGCACCAGAGACGCCGGACTGGCCGATCTTCGGGGCGGAGAGCACCTCCACGGTGTCCCCGTCCACGAACACGTCCACGGCGTCCGGGCCGGGCAGGTGCATCCCGCCCTTGGCCAGGACGGCCGCGCCGGAGATCTCGTGGATGCGCCGAGCGGCCGCCGTCAGGTCCTCGACCGAGCGCACGGTCATGCCGGAGAGCTGCTCCGTCTCGAAGTGGTTCGGGGTGGTGAACGTGGCCAGCGGCAGCAGCTCGGCCTTGAGCGCCTGGTCCGTGTCCAGGGCGTGGCCCGGCTCCTGGCCCTTGCAGATGAGCACGGGGTCCAGGACCACGTGGTCCCACTCGGCGCGGCGCAGGGCCGCGGCCGAGGTGCGGATGACCTCCGGGGAGCCCTGCATGCCCAGCTTCACGGTGCGCAGCCGCTCCGGGTAGTCACCCTGGATGGCGTCGAGCTGCTGCTGGAGGATCTCGGTGGGCACGGGGAAGAAGCGGTGGTTCCAGTCGTCCTCCGGGTCGAAGGAGACGATGCAGGTCAGCGCCACGATGCCGAAGACGCCGAGTTCCTGGAACGTCTTGAGGTCGGCCTGGGCGCCGGCGCCGCCGGTGGCCTCGGACCCGGCGATGGTCAGGGCGAGCGCGGGGGCGGAGGCGGAGTGCTGGGGGGAGTGAGCGGTCTGGGGCATGCGCCCATGGTAGGACCGACCCCGGACGGGAAGCGCCCGACGGCCGGCGGTGTTCACCGGGGAACGAGGGTCCTCGGACCCGGAGCGTCCGCCCGGGCGCCCCGAGCGACCCGCGAAGGACGGGGACGGACGTGCTCGAGTTCCTCACCGGCACGGGCCTGGCCACCTCGGCCGGGCTCAACGCCTACATCCCCCTGCTCGCCCTGGGTCTGCTGGACCGGTTCACGGGGCTCGTCGACCTGCCCGCGGGCTGGACGTGGCTCGCCGCCGACGCCTCCCTCTGGATCCTCGGCGTCCTGCTCGCGCTCGAGCTCGTCGCGGACAAGATCCCCGGGGTGGACGCGGTCAACGACGTCGTCCAGACGGTCGTGGGAGCCGACACGGTCACGGTGGGGGCCGCCGCGCCCGTGCTCTCGGCGGCCGAGGACGTCTCGGCGGCCGGCCTCGTCGCGGCCGCGCTGTTCCTGCCGGTGCTGGTCGCCGTGCTGGTGGTCGCCGTCGTCGTGGGCCTGTGGCTGCTGGCCCGGCGGTTCCGCGACCGGCGGACGCGAGGCCGTGCCGCGGCCGTCCCGGGTGGGCCAGAATGGACGGCATGATCCTCATCAACCTGAAGTTCACCGTCCAGCCCGAGCGTGCCGACGAGTGGATGGACGCCGTCGCGAAGTACACCGCGGACGTGCGCTCTGAGCCCGGCAACCTGTTCTTCGAGTGGTACCGCCCGGTGGAGGGCGGCCCGAACGAGTACTTCCTGCTCGAGGGGTTCACGGACGAGGGTGCGCAGGCCCACGTCGCGTCCCCGCACTTCCAGGAGGGCCTGGACGCGATGCGCCCGCTGCTGGCGAGCACGCCCCAGATCATCTCCGAGCAGGTCGGTGCGGAGGGTTTCGGCCCGATGGGCGAGCTGCAGATCGACTGAGCCCGCCCCCGGCCAGAGGAGGCGACGGCGCCCGCGTCACGAGCGTGACGCAGGGCGCCGTCTCTGTATCCGGGGTCACACCCTGGCTACGGTGAGCGCATGAGCGGCGAGCAGAACAGCACCCAGACCCCCGGCCACCGCGCCGCCCACGTCCCTGCCGGCCAGGATCTCGGCCACCGCTGGTCCACCCGCGAGGCCGATCACGACGATCCGGCCGACCGCCGCACCGTCCGCCAGATCGCCGAGCTCGCCTTCGCGTCCACGGCCGAGGCCGACCTCGTCGAGGCGCTCGCCGGCGGCGCGGAGGGCTGGCTGCCCCAGTACTCCCTCGTGGCCATGACCGCCGCGATCCCCGGCACGGACCTGCAGTCGGACCCGATGGGCTACGGCACCCTGGTCCGGGCCCACATCGACCACGCCGAGGTGATCGCCCTCGCCCCGCACGGCGTCCTGCCCGAGCACCAGGGCGAGGGCGCCGGCACCGCGCTCGTCAACGCCCTGCTCCAGAAGGCCCAGGCCGACGGCGAGGAGGTCGTGGTGGTCTACGGCTGGCCCGAGTACTACGCGAAGTTCGGCTTCCACCAGGCCTCCGAGCACGGCGTGCACGCGGCCTTCGCCCGGCAGCCCGAGGCGCTGCAGGTCCTCACGCTCCAGGACGGGGCCGAGGTGCCGGCCGGCGAGTTCCGCTACCCGCCCGCGTTCGGGGCGGAGAACGCGCAGGTCGCCGGCCGCTGAGGGCGGGGCGTCAGCCCACGAGTCGGCGCACGGCGGCGAGCGTTCGTTCGGCCTCGGCCGGCTCGGCCGTGAGCCGCGCGATGACCTCCGCGAGGTCCGCGCGCAGGCCGGCCTCGGCGTCGTCGGCCGGGGCGTGGAGCCACGCCCGCAGGGCGCGGTTGTGGACGGCCACCACGGCCGCCGCCAGCCCGACGGCGACCCCGCCGCGCGCGGGCGTGTCCGGCAGGGCCGTGGCGAGCCAGCCGGAGAACAGCTCCGTGTAGCGGTGCGAGGTGAGCAGCTCGCGCGTGCGCAGCGCCTGGGAGCCGCGCAGCAGGCGGGAGCGCGCCCGGGCCCGGTCCGGATCGGCGGTGTGATGCCGGAAGACCTGGAGGACCGCCTCCTCCAGGGCCTCCCGCACGCCGAGGGAGGTGCCGCGCAGGAAGTCGTCCAGGCGGGCGAGCAGCGCCGCGTGGTCGGCGAAGACCACCTCCTCCTTCCCGCCGAGGTGGCGGAAGAAGCTGGCCCGGCTCATGCCGGCCTGGCGGGCGAGCTGGTCGGCCGTGACGGCGTCGTAGCCCTCGCGGTCCAGCAGGTGGATCAGGGCGGTGAGGGTGTCCTCGGCGGGCGTCGTCATGCGGGCCATGGTGCCACGGGCGCGGAGAGGAGGTGAGACTGCGTCTGATTCTGTGAGATGGCGTGTCAGTTGGTGTAGGGTGATGGCGGACACACCCATCTCTCCGACCCCGCCCGGGAGGCCACCATGACCGAGACCCTGCCCACCGTCGAGCCCGAGTACGACGTCGCCACGCCGCTGGACACCGACTTCTACCTCGCGCTCGCGGACGTCTCCGACGCCGAGAAGGATGTGTGGCGTCGGGCCCGCGCCTTCGCGCTCGAGCCGGACGTGCTGCCCCGGATCCGGGAGGCGTGGGACCGCCACGAGTACCCGCTGGACCTCGTGGCCCGCCTGGGGCAGGCCGACCTGCTGCGCGACGGCGTCCCCGTGGACGGGCTGCCCGACGTCTCCCGCGTTGCAGCGGGCCTGGCCATGATGGAGCTCTCGCGCCTGGACGGCTCGATCGCCACGATGACGGGCGTGCAGGGCGGTCTGGCCATGCGCTCGATCCAGCTGTGCGGCAGCGAGGAGCAGCGTGCCGAGCACCTGCCGGCCATGGCGCGCGGCGAGCTCTACGGCGCCTTCGCGCTCACGGAGCCGACCCACGGCTCCGACTCCGTCTCGCTGGAGACCCGCGCCGAGCGCGTCGACGGCGGCTGGCGGCTGCACGGGCACAAGAAGTGGATCGGCAACGGGGCCGCCGGCGGCGTGACCGTGGTGTGGGCGCGCAGCGCCGAGGACGAGAAGGTCCGCGGGTTCATCGTGCGCCAGGAGTCCGAGGGCTACACGGCCGAGGTCATCAAGGGCAAGGTCGCGCTGCGGGCCATCGACCAGGCCCACATCACCCTCGACGGCGTCTTCGTGCCCGACGCCGACGTCCTGCCCGAGGCCCGCTCCTTCAAGGACACCTCCCGCGTCCTCTTCGCCACGCGCGTGGGCGTCGCGTGGTCCGCCCTCGGGAAGGCCGTGGGCTGCTACGAGGCGGCGGTGCAGTACGCGGGGCAGCGCATCCAGTTCGGCCGGCCGCTGGCCGCCGCCCAGAGCGTGCAGACCCGCCTGGCCGAGATGCTCTCCCAGCTCACCCAGGTGCAGCTGCTCGTGCTGCGTGCGACCCGGCTCGAGGACGAGGGCCGGCTCACCGGGCCGATGGCGTCCATGGCCAAGTACTCGGCGACGCGCGCCGCGCGGTCCATCGCCGCGAACGCGCGCGACCTGCTCGGTGGCAACGGCATCCTCATCCAGAACGAGGTGGCTCGCCACTTCGCGGACATCGAGGCGATCCACACCTACGAGGGCACCGAGACCGTGCAGGGGCTGATCATCGGCCGCGAGATCACGGGGGTCGGCGCGTTCGTGTGAGATGACGCGAGCGGGGGCGGCGTGAGCCAGAGATTTCTGCTGGTACGCACGCCCCCCTGCCGCCGATTCGTCTGGCTCGGCGGCCGAATCGTCTGGCTCACGCAGGCAGAGGGAGCCGCAGGTGGGCGGCGAGGTCGCGCAGCAGGGCGGTGAGGCCGCGCCGAGTGAAGACGCTGGCGGTCACGCGCAGCACGATCCACCCCTCGGCCTGCATCCGGCGGTCGCGCTCGATGTCACGGCGCCACTGCTGCGGGTCCGTCCGGTGATGATCGCCCTCGTACTGCACGCAGACGTGGGCCTCGCGCCACACCAGGTCCGGCCGGACGGTGGACCCGTCGCTCAGCAGCAGCAGCGGATTCACCTCCGGCTCCGGCACACCCGCGTCGGCCAGCGCCAGTCGGAGGAGCGTCTCGGCCCTCGAATCCGCGCCGTTCCTGAGCAGCGGCAGGGCCGCTCGCAGGGTCCGCGTCCCTCGCCTCCCTCGCACCCGCAGCACCTCCGCCTCCAGATCACGCACGGTGCACCGCGGATGCTCGCCGGGACGACGCCGGCCCGCCGGGCCGTCAGCCCGTTGCAGCAGGCTGTCCCCGGCGGCGACGACGTCGGCCAACGGCAGACCCAGCTGCGCCAGCGCCGCCCAGGTGGCGGCCGGCGTCGTGATCCGCACCCCGGCACGCACCAGCACGGGGTCCTGCGGGTGCAGCTCATGCCCGACGACGCCGCTGCGGCGCGGCGCCCCGCCCTCGGCCCGCGTGCGCGCCAGATGGATGGGGCCGCGCTCCCACTGCCGCGGCAGCCACATCTCCCAGAGGCGAGCGGCGGTGGCGTGGGTGGCCGCGGTGCCGGGGTTCGTCCGCTGGAGGGCGCGGACGACGTCGGCCAGTGAGGGCTGACCCCCGGCGGTGTGCCGCAGCCCGTGGTGCGGGGCGTCGAACCGGGGGCCGCGCAGCTGCGAGGCCGTCAGGCCGGCCTGCAGCCCCGCGGCGACCGGGAAGACGGGGCTGAGGACGGCGTCGTCGTGCGGAGGAGGGGCGACCATGCCGCCACCCTCTCCTTCCATGGGCGGACACGGTGCCGCGACCGCGAGGGCCGTGGAGGGTGAGCTGCGCCCGCGGCCCTGTGCAGGAGCCGCCGAATCGTCTGGCTCACGTCCCCCACGCGTCCGAGCGGCGCTGAGCCAGACGAATCGGTCGAGACAGCCCCCTCAGAACAGCAGAAACGTCTGGCTCGCGCCCGTCGCAGCGTGCCGGCGGACCCAGCACCCCTCAGCCCTTCGGGGCGTAGTACCGGCCGAGGGTCTCGGCCTTGAGCTCGGCGAGCGTGCCGTCCTGCATGGCCGCGCGGATCCGGTCCACGAGCGAGACCGTGAACCGCTCGTTGTGGATGGAGAGGAGCGTGTGCGCCACCATCTCCTTCGCCTTGAACAGGTGCCGCAGGTACGCGCGGGAGTAGTGGGCGCACGTGTAGCAGTCGCACTCGGGGTCCAGCGGGCCGAAGTCGCGGCGGTACTTCACCCCGGGCAGGTTGTAGCGCCCGTCGCGGGTGTAGAACGCACCGGTGCGGGCCACCCGGGTGGGGGAGACGCAGTCGAAGGTGTCGGCGCCGTTCTCGACGGCGGTGAACAGGTCGTCGGGTTCGGAGATGCCCAGCAGGTGGCGCGGCTTGTCCTCGGGCAGCTCCTGCGCGCACCAGCCCACGATGGTCCCGAGGTTCTCCTTCTCCAGGGCCCCGCCGACGCCGTAGCCGTCGAAGCCGGACGTCACGCCGTCGAGCTCCCCCGCGGCCGGGAACTCGGCCCGCATCGCCGCGAGGTCGCGGCAGGCCTTGCGGCGCAGGTCCTCGTACTGGGCGCCCTGGATCACGCCGAACAGCGCCTGGTACGGCCGCGCCGCGCGGACCCCGGTGAGGCGGGCGTGCTCGTCGAGGCAGCGCTGGGCCCAGCGGCGGGTGCGCTCGAGCGCCTCCTCCTGGTAGCCGCGGGAGTTGTGCAGGGTGGTCAGCTCGTCGAAGGCGAACATGATGTCCGCGCCGAGGTTGTGCTGGATGCCCACGGACACCTCGGGGGTGAACCGGTGCCGGTCCCCGGTGAGGTGGGACTTGAACCAGACGCCGTCGTCGTCGACGTTGGCCAGGCGCTCCTTTCCGGGGGCGACGGCGTCGTCGGCGCCCTGCCCCTCAGGCGCGCCGGGGCCCTTCATGTCGATGACCTTCTTGAAGCCCGAGCCGAGGCTCATCACCTGGAAGCCGCCCGAGTCCGTGAAGGTCGGCCCGGGCCAGTTCATGAACGCGCCGAGGCCGCCGGCCTCGTCCAGGAGGTCGTCACCGGGCTGCAGGTACAGGTGATACGCGTTGGCCAGCAGCGCCTGCGCGCCGAGCTCCGCCATGGACTCGGGCAGCACCGCCTTCACCGAGGCCTGCGTCGCGACGGGGATGAACGCCGGCGTCTGGATCCGCCCGTGCGGCGTGGTGATCACACCGGTGCGCCCGAGCGGGGCGCCGTCCGCACCGCCGGTCTCCAGCCGGTGCGTCACCTCGAAGCCGAACTGCGAGGGATGCGCGGGGGCACCGGAGGCGGGCTGCGGCGTCGGGGCGGCGGGGGTCTCAGGCATGGGACCCAGGGTAGTGCGCAGGCACCGCAGGCCGCCCCGGCTCAGCCCAGCACCTCCCGCGCCACCGCGCTCGCCACCACCAGGTCCTGCCAGGGCATGCCCGTGGTGACGAACAGGGCGGGCGCGCCCTCCCGACGACGCGCGGTCCCGGCCACGAGCTCGGCCAGCGTCACCGTGTCCTCGATCCCGGCCAGCGCGCCGGAGTCGATCGCGAGGGTCACGTCCCCGGCCTCGCGGGCGGCCGAGTCCCGCGACTCCACCGCCACGGTCGCGCGGCGGGCCAGGGCGTCGTCGGTCTCGCGGGCGTCCGTGGTGTGCGAGCCCATCGCCACGACCGTCGCGTGCTCCGGCACGAGCGTCCCGTCGAACAGCGGGGCCGTCGCGGCCGTGCACGTCACCACGACGTCCGCCTCCGCCACGGCCTCCGGGCCCGCGGCGCTCGCGGTCACGCCCAGCTCCGCTTCGATGCGCGCGGCCAGGGCGGCGGCCCGGTCGGCGTCGCGGCCCACCACGGACACCCACTCCAGCCCGAACACGTCCTGGAAGGTGAGCGCGTGCTCCCACGCCTGCACGCCCGTGCCGAACACGACCAGGTGCCGGGGCGAGGCGTCCGCGAGCAGCCGCACCCCGAGCGCGGACACCGCGGAGGTGCGCAGGCCCGTCAGCTCGACGCCGTCCAGCACGGCCCGCGGTGCCTGGCCGGGGGTGCCCGGGGCGCCGAACAGCACGTAGACGCCCTGGATGACCGGCAGTCCGCGCTCCGGGTTGTCCGGCGTGAGGGTGAGCAGCTTGGTGCCGACCTCGCTCCCGCGCGTCGAGGGCATCTGCAGCAGCTGCCCGGCGGCGGTGGACACGCGGGTGCGGGGGGCGTCGGCCTCCGGGTCCAGGCCGGCGGCGAGGGCCGCCTCCAGCGCGTCGACGGCGGCGCGCGGGCTCAGGGCGGCGCGCACGGCGGGGCCGTCGATCCAGGGCAGGGAAGCGGTGGCGCGGTGCGTGTCCATGCGGCCACGCTACGGGGTGGGCCGGGCGGGCTCACCCGAACAGCGTGCGGAAGTTCGCCAGGATCCGGCGGGGGTGCTCGGGGTCGACGGCGGCCAGCCCCGCCACCGTGGGCTCGTACTCGCCCGGCGCGAAGTACCCGTGCTCGCGGTAGATCTCAAGGCGCTCGAGGATCCCGGCCTGGTCCAGCTCCGGGTGGAACTGGGTGGCGTACTGGCGGGTGCCGAGCCGGAACATCTGCACGGGGCAGTCGGCGCCCTCGGCGAGCAGCACCGCGCCGGGCGGCAGCGCGCTCATCGCCTCCTTGTGGCCGACGTACGCCGCGAACGTGCGCGGGACCCCGGCCAGCAACGGATCCGCGGCACCCTCGTCGGTGAGCGTGACCTCGACGGGCGCGGCCGATTCGCCGTACGCGTTGTCCACGACGCCGCCGGCGTGCCGGCCCAGTGTGCCGACGCCGTAGCAGCAGCCGAGGAACGGCAGGTCGCGGCGCCGGACGACGTCGAGCATCCGGCCCAGCTCCGCCTCCACGGCGCGCTGCACGGGGGACTTGGTCTCCTCGGGATCGGTGCCCGTGAACGGGCTGCCGGGCAGGATCACGGCGGCGACGTCCGCGAGCTCCGCCTCCCAGTCCAGGCCGTGCGTGGCCACGTCCGGGCGCTGCACGACGCGGTCCAGGCGCAGCACCCGCAGCCGGCCCTCCGGATAGCCGCCCAGTCGCTGGACGGCCTCGACCTCGGCGGCCGCGGCGTCGTCTTCGGGGCGCGTCTGGACGAGGAGGAACGGCCGCGGATGCGGGCTCGGGACGGCGCCGGTCGGGGTGGTCATCTCGGCAGACTAGCGGGGCATCGGGCCGGGAGGGCGTGACGGCGTCGCGGGGCGTCGTCGGGGGCGGGTCGCGGTCAGCGGTCGGCCCAGGGGCGGGCGTCGGAGGCCCACGGCAGGGGACGGACGCGTTCCTCGGGCAGCGGGTCCGCGGCCAGCCGGCCGTAGAGGTGCACGTCGAGCCGCCGCCCGCCCGCGCGGAGGCGGCCGCGCTGCGTGCCTTCGTGACGGAGCCCGGCGGCCCGGGCGACGGCCCCCGCCGTCGGGCTGTCCGCCCGGTGGGCCAGTTCGATCCGCTCGAGGTCGCCCTCGGCCAGTTCGGCGCCCGCCACGGTGGTCGCCGCACGCGACATGATCGCGTCCCCGCGCCAGCCCTGATGCAGCCAGGCGGTGAGCGCGCCGGTGCCGTGCGCCTCGTCGCGCACGACGGCGACCAGGCCGATCAGCGTGTCCGTCCCGCGCTCCACCACGGCGACGGCGTCCGTCCCCTCCGCCTGGACCAGTCCGTCGACGTAGGCGCGGGCGGAGGCGTCGTCGGTGACCTCTGCGGGGTCGGCCATGCCGACGGTGCCCGCGTGGAAGGCCGCCAGGACGGCGGGCGTGCCCGTGGCGCGGAGGGGGCGGAGCTGGGCGGGTGCGGGGCCGGTCATGCCGGGAGCACAGCCCCGACTGGGGCTGGGAAGTGAGGTGTGCCACACGAGCCGCACCCCGGAGGGCGTGTCAGCGGGGACGGGGCCGGCCCTCGACGCCCGTCCCGCGGCCGGACCTCACCGGCGCGTGGCGGCCTTCGCCTCGAGCTCGTCGGCGAGGGTGCGCAGCGTGCCGAGCTCCCGGGCGATCCGGGAATCCAGGTCGGCGTCAGTGAGCGTCTCAGACCCGCCGCGGGCGCGCAGGTACAGCAGCTGGTCGAACCGGGCGCGGCGCCACTGATACTCGGCCTCGGCGTCGCGGGCCTGCAGGGCGCGGGAGATCTCCCGGTCGTAGAGCGGCGGCTCGTTGAGCTGGCGCTGGCGCACCTCGAGCACCCGGGCCGCCCGGCCCGGCTCGGAGGGGACCTCGTCCGCCTCGAGCAGGCGCCGACCGAGGTTGGCGGCGGCGATGTGCTCGCCCTCCTCGCGCAGGATCAGCGACGCCAGGGACAGCGCGGCCTGGATGGACTTCCACCGCCCCACGGCCCCGTCCCACGGCAGGTTCGTCAGCAGGCCCAGGGTGGCTAGCGTGCCCTCGGTGTCCTCGTGCAGCAGGTAGAGCCGCTCGGCCATGCCGAACACGTCCTCCAGCTGGGAGCCGGAGCGCAGGTTCAACCCGTGGGAGAGCCGGGCCGCGGTGGCGGTCAGCTCGGTGTCCTCGAGGTGGCGCTTGCCGACGGCGACGATCCGCTCCTCGGGGGACCCCGCGTCCACGGGGGAGAAGGTGGTGTCCGGGACGGCCCTGCGCTCCTCCGGGCGGTCCGTGCGGACCCGGATCACGGAGCCGTGGGCGATCTTGACCTCCCGGCCGCCCTCGAGGGTGGCGATCACGAGCGCGGGGGTGCCGAAGTCGTCCCGCATCACCCGGGTCGAGGCCACGGGCGGGGCGGGCTCGCCGCGGCGGGTCAGGAAGCTGTCCCCGGGCTGCACGTCCTGGGACTTCAGATGGCGGAGGTAGCCGCCGACGACCGGTGCCATGCTCAGCGCCCCCATCCCACGTGGGCGAGGGCCTGGCGCACCAGGTCCCCGCGGCCACCGATGAACTCGGCCTGGATGTCCTCGCCGAGGGCCTCCTCGGGGGTGAGCCAGGTCAGCTCGAGCGCGTTCTGGCGCGGCTGGCACTCACCCGTCACCGGCACCACGTACACCAGGGCCACGGCGTGCTGGCGGTCGTCCGTCAGCCCGGTCTCGGACGGCGCCGGGAAGTACTCGGCGACGGTGCAGGGGACCACCGACGGCGGCAGCTGCGGGAACGCGAGCGGGCCGAGGTCCTTCTCCAGGTGGCGCATCAGCGCGGCGCGGATGGTCTCCCGGTACTGGACGCGTCCGGAGACGAACGTCCGCTGGAACGTGCCGGTCTCGTCCGCCACGTAGAGCAGGCCGATCTCGGTGACGTAGCCGAGGGAGTCCAGCCGCACCGGGATGGCCTCCACATACACCATGGGCAGCCGGCGCCGGGCCTCGTAGAGGTCCTCGTCGGACAGCCAGCCCGGATTCGGGTCGGGGGTGCGCACGCTCATGGTTCTGTTCTACCGGAGTTCCGCGCCGGGGGCACACCGGGTCCCGCGTGTTCCGCTCACCACTTGGCTCGGAAGTACTGCCGGGCCATCGGCACCTGCTCCGAGGGGACGTCGAGCGCGAGGGCGGCCGCGGTCGGCCAGTTCGGGTTCGCCAGGGCGGCGCGGCCCACGCAGACGGCGTCGGCGCGGTCCTCGTCCACCACGGCCGCGACCTCCTCGGCGCCGGTCAGCGAACCGACGGCGGACACCACGATCCCCTCGGTGCCCTCCTTCACGGCGGTGGCCAGCGGCACCTGATAGCCCGGGCCCTGGGGGCCCTCGTAGGTGTCCCCGATGCCCGCGGAGGACAGGTCGAACCAGTGCACCTGCCCCTGCAGCTCCTGCGCCAGGCGGACGGTCTCCTCGATGCTCCAGCCGCCCTCGACCCAGTCCGAGCCGGAGATGCGGATGCCGAGGACCTTGTCCGCGGGCCACACCTCGCGCACGGCCGCCACGACCTCCTTGAGGAAGCGGGTGCGGCCCTCGAAGTCCCCGCCGTACTCGTCGGTCCGGGTGTTGGTCAGCGGCGAGAGGAACTGGTGGATGAGGTAGCCGTGGGCGGCGTGCAGCTGCACGGCGCCGAAGCCGGCACGGTCGGCGCGCTCGGCGGCGTCGGCGAAGGCCTGGACGGTCTCCCGGATCTCGTCCACCCGCATCGCGTGGGTGCGGATCTCCATGGAGTTGGTGGCCACGCCGGAGGGGGAGAGCGTCTCCCAGGAGTCGGGGCCCTCGAGGATCGGCTGCCCGGCGGGCGCGCCCGGGTGCATGGGGACGGTCGAGGCCTTGGCGCCGGCGTGGCCGAGCTGGATGGCGGGCAGGGCGCCCTGGGAGGCGATGAACTCGGCGATCGGCGCCCACGCGTCCCGCTGCTCGTCGTTCCACAGGCCGGTGTCCCACGCGGAGATGCGTCCCTCGGGGGTGACGGCGGTGGCCTCGGCCACCACGATCCCGAAGCCGCCGGCCGCGCGGGCGCCCAGGTGCTGGAAGTGCCAGCCGTGGGGGACGCCGTCGCGCGCCTCGCACGAGTACTGGCACATCGGCGGCAGGATCAGGCGGTTGCGCACGCGCACGCCGTTGATCTCGATCGGTTCGAAGATCGCGGGCACGGCGGGGGCGTCGGTCTGCGGGGTGGCGGTCTGAGTCATGCACCCCACCCTACGAGCGGGTCCGGACACGGGAGGGCTCGCGTCCGCCGCGGGCGGAAGGGCGGGCCGGCCCGTGCGACGAGAGAAGTCGTCACCGCTGCTGCGTCCACCCCTACCCTGGGCCCATGCCCTCCTACCGCGCCCGCCTGCAGATCGGCGACCTCCTGCCCGGCCACCGGCCCGAAGAGGTCATGGACCTGGCCGAGGCCGCCGTCCAGGCCACGCACGTGCTCGCGGCCAAGGACATCGAGGTCGTCGCGCGCGTCCCGCGGATCGTGCTGCGCTTCACGGTGCCCGGCTCGCACCGGGCCGGCGAGGACGCCGAGGCCGCCGAGGTGGCGCGGCGGATGGCGGAGGCGGTGTCCGGCGTCGCCGTGACGGGCCGGCTGGACGTGCTCCGGCGCGACGGCGGCCGGTGGGTCCCGGTGCCCGCTGGGCTCGGGCGCTGAACGGGGCCGGGCTCAGGCGCCGGCCGGGTGCGGCCGGCGGGCGGCGTCGCGCTCGATCTGGCGGGCCCAGGAGCGGCGCACGGCCGCGGCGGTGACCAGCAGCAGCGCCCCGAAGGCGGCCGCGAGACCCACCCACACGCTCTGCTGCGCCCCGAGCGGGCTGGGCAGCAGGCGGGGCAGGGCGAGGCAGAGCAGGGTCCAGGCCATGCCCAGGGCCACACCCATGCGGCCGCGCCCCCCGAGCACGAGGCGCAGGGCCGCCAGCAGCAGGGCCACCAGCACCAGCAGGGCGAGCAGCTCGGTCGGGAACCAGCCGACGTGCACACCCCAGGCGTGGAGGGCGGGGGCCCCCGCGGGGGGCGCGC